>DUUS01000135.1 GCA_012841465.1 Mollicutes bacterium | reverse complement strand
GATAGAGGCAAGAGTAATAATTTCATGAATGCTTAAGGGTGATAATTCTATTTCTGATTTATATACTTCTAACTTTTTATTCATATTATCAAGCATTTTATTAATTATTTCATCTAAATTAGCATTTTTTCTAAATATATAAGTATCTGGAAATAAATATCCTTCTAAAGGATAATAAATATCTTTATTTAATATATCACTAGTAATAAACCAGTATTTATCTATTAAACTTTCAAGATAATCTTTATCTGATAAAACATCTTCTATCTCTTCTTTAGGTATATCAAATGTTTCACTTATTTTATCAATATAACTACTAAGTCTTCTTCCTTCAATAAAAGTAACCGTAATAGTTTCATTTTCAACGGTTTTTCCACTATTAAAAATATTAATTATTTCATCTAAGCTCATACTTTTTGATAAACGGTATGTTCCTGCATATACTTCTTTTTCATTTATTTTCATATAAACTTTAAAGAAGAAAGCATTTCTAATTAAATTTTCTTTAACTAAATTATCAGCAATATCTATTTTAGAAGTTCCTTTTTCAACAACAAACTCAATTTCTTTATTACTGCTTTCATCAACTGGTGATAAGAAAAAAACCGATAAAGCGGCAAAAGTTATTAAAGCAAGAATTCCCGTTATCGATAAACCAATAATAATTTTAGAAATTATTTTATCTAACTTAAACGGTTTCTTCTCCCGAGTTTCCATCTTCTGACTCTCCTATTTTTTCTTGTAGTGATGCAAGTAAGTTTTCGATTACTTGCCATTCTTTTTCATCTTTAATCTCACCTAGATCAGCTGATGCACCAGTAGGGTCAAAAGTATTCGCATACACTTTAATGTTTCCATTTTCATCTAAAGTATTATCTGTAAATACTATATAACTTTTTTTAGTATTATCATCATCAAAGGTGAATAAAACATCACATTCAATTTCTTTTCCTTCATTATTTTTAATCGAGATTTTTCCAGTATTTTCTTCCATTTCTTAACCAACTTTCTTTAGATAGGTATCAAGTATTATACTTGCTGATACTCCATCAATTTTTTCTTTTCTTTTTTTTCTAGAAACATTATTATTAATAAGCATATTTTCTGCCTCTACAGTACTAAGGCGCTCATCAACTAAATATAGTGGTAAATTACATTTCTCTTCAAGTAACTTTTTAAAGTTTAAACTTCTCTCTGCCGCATACCCTAAACTATTATCCATATTCTTAGGAAGTCCGAGTACTAAAGCATCAATCTTTTCTTCATCAATAACTTTAAGAACATCAAGAACTAAATTATTAATATCAGTGTACCTTAATAATTTAAACGGAGTTGCGATAATTCCTAGTTTATCACTAGTAGCAAGTCCTAGGGTTTTAGTTCCTAAGTCCATTCCTAAGTATCTCATTTGTTTAAATACTCTTTAAGTACTGTAATAAGTACTTTAGAGCGGTCAAATTCAGATAGCTTGCCCCTCGCATTTTGATAAGAACTTATATATCCAGGATCTCCACTAATTAGATAACCAACTATTTGGTTAACTGGATTATAACCTCTTTCTAAAAGCGAATCATATACTTCTTCAAGAGTCTTTTTAATTAATTCATCTTGAAACTCATCAGCATCAAATAAATTTGTATCTTCTAACATCTTACCACCTCTAGACAATATCATCTTACCATTAAATAATTAGTTTATCAACTTTTATTTTTCGAATAATTAATGTAATTTATTTACAATTATTTTAATAAAATATAATTAAAGCGGGCTGAGAACTGGACGGAAGGAATAAGTCCAGTGAGCATGACCAGCAGATCGGTAAAAACCAAATACTCCAGCAGTCGTACTATTAAGCCAGTAACCACCACGTGCAAACCAAGGGTATGAGGGTAACCAAGGAAGATTAGATCGATTAAATACCAGGAATTAGATGTTCCCCCAATAGAATTTACTGGACTATGCCTATATGCACTTGCACTAACTTCATAAACTGAGTCACCATAAAAAGTCAAATCATAATTTACTCCGTAACCATCATGTAAATCTTCTGGAGATGTATAATATTGTTTTAAATGTTTCGAGCTTATTAATAGTATCTCTCCAGTATCAAAACCACTACTTCCAACCTCATAATTAAAATTATCCATTACATTTTCCCATGCACCACCTGACATATCATATACACCATAAATATTATGAGTAGTGCTTGCTTTAACACCATTTTCTGTATTGCTTTTATTATCTTTATTAATCCATCTTTCGATCATTAATCTTTCTTGATATGTTAAATGTTTATGTTTCTTTCTGTTTCTGTTATAATTTAAAGGACACATATTATTTACCTCCAATGTTCATATATCAATAACATTGTATCATGGCATTTAATATGTGTCTTTTTTTTGCCCTTAGTGGACACTTACTATT
>DUUS01000134.1 GCA_012841465.1 Mollicutes bacterium | reverse complement strand
CTTCAATTACATCATCTTTTTTTCCTTGATTTTTTACATCTTTTAACAATATTACTTTCATTTTATCTCCCTAACTCCATTTAATTATATCAAAACAATTAAAAAAAAGATACTAAGGTATCCTAATGTACTTTCTTTAGTGCATAATTTCCTTTCTCAAGGAAATTATAATATTCTTTCTTGAAAATGTAAATTTATCAGCAGCATAACCTTAATTCCTTTTATTTATATAACTTTATATGGATCACTTATACTACCGGTTCCTGTTACTCTAGTATCACCTTTTAAATTAATAACACCTCTTACACTTCTAGAGTTAGATACTATTGAAAGAGAATTAATAGCTGCTGTCGAATTAACAAGAAAAGCAGCTGAAGAAAAATAAAATCTTGATGGACTCATCAGCCAAATATTTAAATATCCGTTTAAATAATTTCTAGTATTGTTTGATCCTCTAAGTAGTCCTGCTACTGATGCCTCATCTACAGTTAAAAGTCCGATCGGATTAGTAAGAGCACCGTTTCCTACTACAGTGTCAGATACAGTAAAGCGGTCATTTTTATTAGTACATCGTAAGCTTGGGCTTTTATTATTATCAACTCTGTCATAAGCTTTATAATATGTTGTTCCAGTACCACCATAACCATTACCACTATGAAGTGAGCGGTCATTACAAAATAATGTGTCTGCTATTCTTGATTCAAAAGCCGTACCTTTAATATTAGTGTTATACCAATTATCTAAATAAGTTTTTATATTACTATTGTTTTGATTACTGTGAGCTGCTGCATAAGAGCCAGATGTATTTCCATACATATATCCTACAAATCTGTTATTATTATCAGTGGTATTATAAGCGGTTGAGCCCATTCCAACGGCACTATAGCCATCTAGTATAGTACATGAATTATTAGCACATTTTCCATTATAAATAATTCTAATCGTGCCATTTCCATTGATTCTAACTATTTTCCATTGATGGTTAGCAAAGATTAAATTATTTTTTACATATTCTTTAGCACCTCTAAAATAATAACTCATTCCATAATCATCAGGCATTTTGTGCATTTTGTTATCTGTTTGACCACTTATACTACTAAAGGTGTTTGAGGGAGCTACAGTTATATTATTAAAACCAAACTGATTAATTATAAGGTCATCTAAATAATCATTTACACTAGATCCTATTCCTTCTTTTATATCAATAACTGCACTAAAACTCTTACCAGTATCATACGTTTGGTCTTGACCTGTTAGAGGAAAATACAGTTCTAATTTATAGGTATGAACTTTATCTTGCCCAGATGTTCCTCCAAAAGAACCATTTCCTAAAAAAATAGTTCTAGCTCCGGTTTTTATTCCAGTTAAACTTGTAATAGATGGAACTATTACTCCACTACTTCCTGTATTAGTTGAAATTAATTTAAATTGAAGTGCATGATAAGAAAAAGTATTACTATTTATTTTAAGACTTAAGTTATATCTCATCGTACTTGTAGTAACATTATTACCTGTTACAGTAAAGGTTT
>DUUS01000133.1 GCA_012841465.1 Mollicutes bacterium | reverse complement strand
TTTTTTTATTTTCCACACTAACACCTCTTTACCATAACCATAATATCAAATAATTTTAATTATAGCAATAAGAGTAGTAAGTGATTACTCACTAATTTACTTTATTTTAATATAAAAACTGTAATTAAAGTATTATCAATTACAGTTTTTTTAACTTAAGTCATAAATGCTCTAAACAGTAAATATCCAGTTAGAATACCTACACCAATAGTTATAAGAATAACTATTGTAAAGATTAATATTTTTGTAGTTCTTTTCATATTTTCCTCTATTTATAGTGTAAACATAAATAAAAGAATTATACTAATATTGTTTTCCGTAATATAATTTATATTTTCCTTCTCTTTTACATATAGTACATGGCTTATTACTCTCTTTATCATTAAGAGGAATACATCTACTTTTTAAATTATATTTTTCTCTTACATTTTCTTCACATGTTTCTTCTCCGCACCATGATGTTAAAATAAATCCTGGTTTGTTTACTAGGTTTTCAAATTCTTCTAAAGTATAAGCCTCGTAGATCATTTCATCTCTTCTTTTTAATGCAGAGTTATATAAATTATCTTGAACTGATATTAATAATTTTTCTACCTCAGGAATGATATCTTCTTTTTTGACTTTAATTTTTTCTAAAGTATCTCTTCTAACGATAGTTACGCAGTCTTCTTTTAAGTCTCTAGGTCCGATTTCAATTCTTAGAGGATAACCTTTAACTTCTGCTTCAGCAAATTTAAAGCCTGGTGATTTATCAGTATTATCAATATAATTAGTTATATTTTTTTCATCAAGTTTTACTTTTAAATCGTTAGCTAAATCAAGCACTTCCTTAGAATCACCAATCGGTATAATAACTAGTTTAATCGGAGCAATCTTAGGTGGAAGAACAAGTCCTAAATCATCACTGTGAACCATGATAAGACCACCAATCATTCTGGTTGTTACTCCCCAGCTAGTTTGATATGGATATTCTTGTTTATTTTCTTTATTTAAAAATTTAATATCAAATGCTTTTGAAAAACCTTGACCAAAATAATGACTAGTTCCATTTTGAAGAGCTATTCCATCATACATCATTGCTTCAATTGTATAAGTTTCTTCTGCTCCAGCAAACTTTTCTTTATTAGTTTTAAGACCAGTTAAAACTGGAGTAGCTAGATATTCTTTTTGAAAGGTTTCATATATTTTAAGCATTCTTAGAGTTTCTTCTCTTGCTTCTTTTTCACTTGAATGCATAGTGTGTCCTTCTTGCCAAAGTATTTCTCGACTTCTTAAAAAAGGTCTCGTAGTTTTTTCCCATCTTACTATAGTGCACCACTGATTATATAAAAGTGGAAGATCTCGGTATGAATTAATTATTTTTTTATAATGCTCACAAAATAGTACTTCACTTGTAGGTCTTACAATATAAGGTTCTTCTAACTTTTCAGAGCCTCCATGAGTAACTAGTGCGACCTCTGGTGCAAAGCCTTCTACATGCTCTTTTTCTATATTAAATAAGCTCTCAGGTATAAACATAGGCATCTGGACATTAACATGTCCTGTATCTTTAAACATTTTATCAAGAACGCTTACCATATTCTCCCAGATAGCATAGCCATATGGTCTTATAATCATACTTCCTTTAACTGATGAATAATCAATTAAATCGGCTGCTTTAATTATATCGGTATACCATAGGGCAAAATCTTCATCTCTTTTTGTTATTTTTTCATTCATATTACTTCCAACTTTCTATTTTATTTCTTGTTCTAAAACAAGATCAATATTAAATTTCTTTAATACTTCTTCTTTTATTAAATTAATTAAATTTATTATATCATCAGTTGAGGCATTATTATAGTTTATTATAAAATTAGCATGCTCACTACTTACCATTGCTCCGCCAATCTTTTTTTCTTTAAGACCACACTCCTGTATTAAACGACCAGCATAGTCACCTTCTGGATTTTTAAATACACTTCCGGCAGATGGATAAATTATTGCTTGAGACTTTTTTCTTTTGTCATTAATTTCTTTGATTGTTTTAATTAACTCTTCTTTATTTCCTTTTTCTAGTTTAAAATAAGCTTTTAAAATAATATAATCTTTTAAATTAGTATATCTATAACCATAGTCGATATCTTTTTTATTTAAAGTAATAATCTCTCCGTTATATAAACAATCTATTTTAACTAAAGAATCAAATGTCTCCCCACCAAAACAACCTGCATTATTAATAACTGCTCCCCCTACAGTAGCTGGAAGACTTGAGGCCCACTCTAGTCCTTTTAAAGAATGTTTAACACTGTCAAAGGCAAGTTTACCCATCATAGCAGATGATCCTGCTTCAACTATATTATTTTTTATACTTATATCACTTAATTTTAGTTTAATTACTACTCCATCATAATATAAAGGTAATATTAAATTAGAGCCATTACCGATAATAAAGTATTTAATTTCTTTTTCTTTTAGATGATTAATTAATTCTTTTAAAGAGTTATAATCATCTACTTCAATTAAATATTTACATTTAACATCTAGTTTATATGTATTATAATTTTTAAGATTAGCATCTTTAATTACTTTACCATATTTTTTCAATCTAGATTCTCCTATTCTAAATCAAGAATTATGTCTTTTACCTCAAAGTCTTTATTAATTATATTAATATCTAATTCTTTTATAAATAAAGTAGCTTTAAAATCATTAAGTCCTTCTTTTAAAAACTGATTTAAATCATCACTTAAATCAAGTGATAATTTACTTACCTCAGTTTTTAAAGAAACATTATGATTAGTTTTAGATCCTCTAACGATACTTATAATTTCAAGAAGCATATCTCCTTCTTTTATTACATTAAAGTTATAAGGACTTTTTTCTATTAAGCTCGTATGAATTGATTTATTAGTATTATATATTCCTTTAAAGATTTCTTCAGTAACAAAGGGAAGATAAATACTAAAGTTTTGTAGTAATTTATAAAGTAAATAATAAACTGTTTTTTTAGCACTAAATGTTTCTTTTTCACCAAACTCCTCTGGTCTATATAAACGGTGTTTAACTATTTCTAAATAATTATCACAAAAGTTCCAGAAGAATTTCTCTAAAGTATTAAGAGCAAGACCAATTTCATAATTATCTAAATATTTAAGATAGGCTTTTTCCATTTCAGTATATTTACTTAAGATCCATTTATCAAAAAACTCAAAATCATCAAACTGTTTATCTTTATAATTTTCTAAGTGAAGCTCTACTAATTTAGAAGCATTATATAACTTATTAATTAACTTTTTACCTCTAAGTAAGGTTTCCTCACTATAAGATATATCAGTACCAAGTCTTCCTGAAGCTGCCCAGTATCTTACAGCATCAGCAGAATACTGTTCAATTATTTTAAAAGGATCAGAGGCAGCATTATTTTTACTTTTACTAATCTTTTCTCCCTTACCTGCCATAACAAACCCAGAGATCATAACGTCTCTCCAAGGTCTTTCATTAAAATGATAAAAACTCTTAACAATTGTATAAAAATCCCAGGTACGAATTATATCACTTGCATTAGTTCGAAGACTCATTGGCTTTAAAATATCTTCATAATTTTCTTTTTCTTTATAGCGCATATTAATAAGTGGTGTTACTGATGATGTAGCCCATGTATCCATAACATCTTCTTCTGCTCTAAAGCTATCATGACCACACTTAGGACACTCTTTTATACTTGGTTTATCTACTAGTGGATTAACAGGAAGTTCTTCACTTTTAGCATAGATTACTTCATCACATTTATCACAGTACCAAACTGGAAAAGGAACTCCAAAGTATCTTTGGCGACTTATACACCAATCCCAAGCTAAACTATTAACCCAATCATCATAGCGACTTTTCATATATGTAGGGTGCCAATTAATCTCACTTCCTATTTTCAAAAAGTCTTCTTTATGATTAATTACATCAATAAACCACTGATCCATTATTGTATACTCAACTGGTTTTCCACATCTTTCATGAGTTTGAACTTCATGATTTATTGGCTCAGTTTTAACTAAGAAACCACCTTTATCTAAATCTTCAAGTATTTTTACTCTAGCATCACTTATCTTAAGTCCCCCATATACTGGAACCTCATCTTTAATCTTTCCATAGGGAGATATTATATGTTTAAGTGGTAGTTTATATTTATTCCACCACTCAATGTCAGTTTGATCACCAAAGGTACAGCACATTACTATGCCACTTCCTTTGTCTTTTTCAACCTTGTCATCAGCCAGTATTGGTACCTCTACATCAACAACCGGAATAACCGCAGTTTTACCAATTAAATGAGCATTTTTTTCATCTTCAGGATTTATAAAAACTGAGACTATTGCTGGAAGTAATTCTGGTCTTGTTGTAGCAATAACAAAATTATCACCTTCTTTAGTACTAAATTTAATATGATTAAAAGATGAATCAAAGTTATTTGTCTCAAGTTCTGCTTGAGCAAAAGTTGTTAAACACTCAGTACACCATAGAGCTGGTGACTCTGCTTTATATACATGATTTTTATTAGCTAGATCTAAAAATGATTCCTGACTTATTTTAATACTTTCAGGACTTATTGTTTTATAAGCAAGATTCCAGTCAGTACTAACACCAAGCTTATTAAATAAATCTTTAAACTCTTCTTCATACTCACTTGTTATTTCATAGCAAAGTTTATTAAATTCTTCTCTACCTATTTGATGAGCTCTTTTTTTAATTTTCTTTTCAACTAATCTTTCACTAGGAAGTCCATTATCATCAAAACCAAAAGGATAAAAAACATTATATCCTCTTAATCTTTTATATCTAGCAATCATTTCAGTTTGAGAATATGAAAAAATATGCCCAATATGAATATTACCACTTACTGTAGGTGGTGGTGTATCAATTGAATAAACTTCTTTGTCATTTCTTTCAAACTTATAAACTTCTTCATCTAGCCAGTACTTAAGCCACTTTTCTTCCTTTTCCCTAGCATTATATTTCTTATCTAACATAAAATCCTCTTTTCTAAAAAAATAGCTATAAATATAAGGGCGAATTTACTCGCGGTACCACCTTATTTTTATAACTATTTGTTATTCTCAATTATATTTAACGCATATTAACGATTTTTCTCAGTTGCAACCTTCTTATATAATTATTATTAGTTTTCACCAAAGCACTAACTCTCTAAAAAAATAATTAATATAATACTCCTCAACTTCTTCGAAACTTAAATGTATTATATAATATAAAACACCTTTTATCAATAGGCGATAAGCTGCATATGATAAATTAGTGATACTATGAAATATATTTTAATACCCCTAGCCTTTATATTTTTAATAATCGGAAGCATTGGTATTATAGTGCCAATACTTCCTACTACTCCATTTTATTTATTATCATTATTTTTATTTTCAAAATCTTCTAAAAACTATGAAAACTGGTTTAAAAATACCAAAATATACAAAAGAAACATAAAAACATTTCATGAATCAAGAACTCTAAATATTAAAACAAAAATATCCATTTTAACCTTTACTACAACATTAATAACACTGGCAATGATTATCTGCAGTAATATTTATATAACAATTATACTTATTAATATATTATGTATTAAGTATTACTACTTTATATTTAAAATAAAGACTAAATAATTATTTTAAAGGTATTAGGACAGGGCGGAAAGTATAATGGTGATGTACATTTCCAGGACTATTATCAAACATAAATAAACCTCCTGGGACACTATTGCTATAGTGACCTCCACGATTTAACCATGGAAA
>DUUS01000132.1 GCA_012841465.1 Mollicutes bacterium | reverse complement strand
TTTTTATTAACAGTATATTTTTTAATACTTATGTCTTTTCTTCCATCATAATGAATTGTTTCATTATAGCAAGTTTTTAAAGTATCTAAATATTCGTTTATTTGATTAGTTACTTTTTCTTCTTTTTTCAAATTAACTAATTTTATTACTCCTTCTTTGTTTTTAGTAACAATTGATAGAGAGGGGACCTCTACTTTAATTGTTTTTACCCTAAATAAATTAATACTAAACATTACAATAAATAAAATTAAAATTACTGATATTACTTTTTTCATTTTTCTTTACCTCTAGATAATTATACTACTAAGTTTTAAAAATAGATACTACTTTTTGATTAATTTATAGTTATTGATATCTAGTTTACTTAAAATAGATTTATAGGTATTAATGCTTCCGGTTGTATAAATTTTTAAGGATGGATTAGAAGTAGAAATTAACTTATCTTTTATATAATTTACTACTTCTAAAGAAGGATTTATGTATTTTAATTTATTATTATTTTTTAAAAATTTATCAAATACTAAATAGTAATGAGTGCATCCTAAGATAAGATAATCTATATTATGTTTAGTTAAATTATCTAAGTGTTTCTTTATTATATTATCAATATCTTTGTCATTATAATTATTATCTATGATTGTTGCGAGGTTTGGACTAATTTCAGAGTATACTAGTTTTTCTTTTAACATTTTTTGATAAATATTTGAGTTTATAGTAAATTTAGTTGCGAGTAGTCCGGTATTATTTATATTATTTGTTTTTATATAATTAATAACTGGATCAATAATACTAATAATTGGTACTTTATAGTTAGTAAAGTATTTATTTATTATTGAAGAAATAGTATTACAAGCAACAATTATTAAATTAACATTTTTATTTATTAAATAATCAATCATCTTTTTAGATAAATAATATATTTCTTCTTCGGTTTTATTACCATAGGGTACATTTAAATTATCTCCATAGTAAATAATATTTACATTTAATTTAGTAAGTTCTTTTACTACAGTAAGTCCACCTATTCCTGAATCTATTACTCCGATATTCATAAATCCTCCCTTAAAAAAGGAGCTTTTTACTCCTCTATGTATTTTTCAAAATCTTTAAAGATTGAATTATTATCAAATTTAGTTTTATTTAAATCTTTAAATAATGATTTTTGTTTGCGATCAAGTTTACTTGGAATAACAACATTAGTAACAATGTATAAGTCTCCAGTTCTTGATGTTTTATCACTTTTAATACCTTTACCTCTTAATCTAATAGTAGTATTACTTTGAGTGCCTGAGTCAAATGTATGTTTAATACTTCCATAAGGTGTAGGTATTTCTTTAGTAGTTCCCATGACTGCCTCAGTAATAGTTAGAGGTACTTCAATAATTAAGTCATCGCTTTCTCTTTTATATAAAGGATGATCCTTAACTGAGAAGTTTATATAAATATCACCATTTGGTCCACCGTTTAAACCAGCTCCACCTCTTCCTGACATTCTCATTTGATCGCCATGTTCAACACCTTTAGGTACTTTAAAATTAATGGTTTTAGTTTTTCTATTTAGTCTTTTACCTTTGCATGTTTCACAGGTGTTTTTGAATTTAAAGCCTGTTCCACTACAGGCATGACAGGTTGTTTCGGTTTGAATGACACCTAGAATAGTTCTTTGCTCAGTTACTACTCTTCCTCTTCCAGAGCAAGCAGAGCAGGTTCCTTTATCATGTCCACCTTCTCCACCACATGTTTTACATGCCTCATCAACGGTAACTTTAAAGTTTTTTTCAGTTCCGAAGATTGCTTCCTCAAAGGTTAGATTTAGTTTAACTAATAAATCATCACCCCTGGTAGGTCTTGCTTGAGCACTTCCTCTTCTCGAGCCTCCACCCATGAACTGTTCAAAGATGCTTCCAAGGTCAAAGTCATCAAAGTCAAACCCTGAAAAGCCTCCAAAACCTTGAAAACCACCGCTTCCATCAAAGGCAGATGAGCCAAACTGATCATATTGTTTTCTTTTAGTTGCGTCACTTAAAACCGAGTATGCCTCGCCTATTTCTTTAAATTTATTAGATGCACCAGGGTCTTTGTTTACATCGGGATGATATTCTTTGGCTTTTTTTCTAAAAGCACTTTTAATATCTGCTTCACTTGCATCTTTACTTACTCCTAATATTTCATAATAATCTTTTTTCGCCATGTTTATTCCTCGCTTATTTTATTAAATTTTATTATTAACTCTTCCATGTAATCAATAGCTTCATTAATTACTTCTGGCTTTGTTAAATCAACTCCCATTTCTAGTAGTAATTCATGGGGATAGTTAGAACCACCTTTTTTTAGAAAGTTTAAATATTTTTCTTTAAACTTATCATCACCTGATAAGATTTTTTTAGAGATGTAGATTGCACTTGATACTCCAGTCGCATATTTAAATAAATAGTAGGGTCTAAAATAATGCATTCTTCTAGTCCACATCGTACTTATATTTTCATTTAAATTTATGCTATTTCCATAATATTTTTTTCTTATGTCATAGATAAGTTTATTAAATATTTCCGTATTTAATTCTTTACCTTCTTCTAGCATGTTATATACTTTGTGTTCAAACTCACCTTCTAAGGCTGCATCAAATAAATTATTTTGAATTGTATTTAAAGTATTATAGATTGCGGTAAGTTTTAAATCTTTATCTTTACTATTATTTATTACATAATTTGAAAATAATATTTCATTTGTAAGGGATGCCACCTCTGCTGTAAATAAATCAGTATACCAATCATGATAGGGATTTTCCATACTTAAATGAAAATGTACTGCGTGCCCTAGCTCATGAGCCAGAGTACTTATATCAGTAAATTTACCAAGGAAGTTTGTAAGTACTAGTGGATGATCTCCATAATTACAAGTTGCATATATTGAAGATGTTTTTCCTTTATAAACACCAAAGTCAATCCATCTTTCATTAAAGGCTTTTTCAAGTATATCAGTATACTCATCACCTAAGATAGAAAGTGAATTTAATAGTAAGATTTTTGTATCTTCAATTGAAAAGGTCATCTCAGTATTAACAAGCTCTGAGTCTTTATCATAGTATTCTAATTCTTCTAGACCTAGACTTCTTTTAATCATATTATAATATTTATGATATACATCTAGCCTTTTTTCAATTGTTTCATATAAATTTTCATATACTTTTTTAGGTATATTTGACTCAAATAAATCCATATCTAAAACAGATTTAAATTCATAAATATCTGCTATATTCTTAGCTTGTTTCATACTTGATATTAAATTTATACTATAGATGTTTTCATATTTTTTAAGATTACTTGTAAGCATATTAAATGCTTCTTTTCTTGTTTCTCTATTTTTATTAGTAATAATAGTTCGGTAATTACTATTTAAAAGCTGAGTTTTAGTTCCATCTACAAGTAGGTGTCCATAATCAATTACTGAGTTAGTTAGTATATTACTCATTGTTTCATAGTTTGAGTTAGTACTTGTTAACTTAGAGATAATTTGCTCTTCTCTTTCATTTAATTGATGTTTCTTTTGCCTTAGTAAGTTATTTAAATAAAATTCATATTTCTTTAACTTTTCTTCTTTTAAATAATTAGTAATAGTACTTTTCTTTCCCTTAAGTATTTCAGGAGTTATATAAGCACTTTGAAAAGCAAAGTCTTGAAAAAGACTTTCAACTTCACTTAGCATTAAAAAGTATTTATTGTTTTCAATGTCTTCATCTGACATGCAGTGGGCATAGCAGTATAATTTTTGAATATCTACGATTAATTTAAATTTTAATTCAAGAGCATTATATAAAGAATCACTTGATTCAAGTAATTTCTTTTTATATTTAGATATTTTATTAATATCTTTTTTAACTTTTTCTAAGTCTTTTTCCCAATCATTTATATCTTTGTATCTAGTGCTTAAATCCCATTTGTACTCCTCTGGTACTTCATCTCTATTATTATAATTCATATTTACTCTTTCTAAAAAGTTCTAGTTAACTAGAACTTTTAAATTATTTTTCAACAAATTCAGCTTCTGCTGTCTCTTCGTCTTTTGAATCTTCTTCTTTATCAGAATCTTCTTTATCTTTGTTTTCTTCTTCAGCTTTTTTAGCAGCTTCTTCATATACTTTAGTTGCAAAAGCCATTGCTGTTTCATTTAAGCTTTCAGTTTTAGCTTTAATGTCTTCAATATCATCTTTTTCTAAAGCTTCTTTAAGCTCTTTAATTTTATCTTCAGCTTCTTTTTTCTCATCATCGGTTAGTTTATCATCTAAGTCTTTAATAGCTTTTTCAGTAGCAAAGATAGCACTATCTGCTTCATTTCTTGTTTCAGCTTCAGCTTTTCTTTTTTCATCAGCTTCTTTATTAGCTTCTGCTTCCTTCATCATTTTATCAATTTCTTCATCACTTAAATTAGTGCTTGCGGTGATAGTTATTGATTGTTCTTTGTTGGTTCCTAGATCTTTTGCTTTAACATTAACAATACCATTTGCATCAATATCAAAGGTTACTTCAATTTGAGGTATTCCTCTTGGTGCTGGAGGTATGTTAGTTAGTTGAAAGCGTCCTAGAGTTTTATTGTCAGCTGCCATTGGTCTTTCACCTTGAAGAACATGGATATCAACTGCTGGCTGGTTATCAGCTGCGGTTGAGAAGATTTGGCTTTTACTTGCTGGAATAGTTGTGTTTCTTTCAATTAAAACAGTCATTACATCTCCTAGAGTTTCAATACCTAGAGAAAGTGGTGTTACATCTAAAAGTACTAAGTCACTTACATCTCCTGATAAAACTCCACCTTGAATAGCTGCTCCCATTGCAACAACTTCATCAGGGTTAACTGATTTATTAGGTTCTTTACCTAATTCTTTTTTAACAAGCTCTTGAATGTAAGGGATTCTTGTCGATCCACCTACTAAAATTACTTCACTGATATCACTTGCTTTTAATTTAGCATCTTTTAAGGTTTTTCTAACCTCATTTAAAGTTGAATCAAATAGTTCTCTATTTAAATCTTCAAATTTAGCTTTTGTTAAATTTAAATCCATATGAACTGGACCATCTGCTGTTTGACTTAAGAATGGTAGGTTAATATTTGTACTTGCCATTCCACTTAAATCTTTTTTAGCTTTTTCAGCAGCATCTCTAACTCTTTGCATTGCCATATTATCTTTAGATAGGTCAATTCCAGTTTCTTTTTTAAATTCTGCAACTAAATAATCAACTACATTTTGATCAAAGTCATCGCCACCTAGTTTATTATTACCAGATGTTGCTTTTACTTCAAAGACTCCGTCTCCTAGTTCTAAAATAGATACGTCAAATGTACCGCCACCTAAGTCATATACAAGTACGGTTTGGTTTTGGTCTTGTTTTTCAAGTCCATATGCAAGTGCGGCAGCAGTTGGCTCATTTATTATTCTTTCAACTTCAAGCCCGGCTATTTTACCTGCATTTTTAGTTGCTTGTCTTTCAGCATCATTAAAGTATGCTGGAACAGTAATAACTGCTTTTTCTACTTTTTCGCCTAAGTATTCTTCAGCATCTTTTTTAAGTTTCATAAGTATTTTTGCACTTATCTCTTCTGGGGTATATTCTTTTCCGTCCATTTTTACTTTTTTATTTGTCCCCATTAATCTTTTAATTGAAGAAATAGTATTATCTGAATTAGTTACCGCTTGTCTTTTAGCAGTAACTCCGACTAATTCTTCATTATTTTTAGAAGATACAACTGATGGAGTTGTTCGGTCTCCCTCTGGAGTAACAATTATTTTTGCTTCTCCACCTTCTACTACAGATACAACACTATTGGTTGTACCTAAATCAATTCCTATAATTTTTGCCATTTAATTCACTCTCCTATTCATTAACTTTGACCATGGCTGGTCTAATTACTCTTTCTTTATATTTATATCCTTTTTGAAGGACTTCTAAAATTACTCCCCCTGGTTTACTCTTATCTTTTTCAGTAATTACTGCTTGATGCACAGTTGGATCAAATTCTAGTCCAGATGCGGGTATTTCAGTTACATCATTATTTATTAATATATTAGTAAGTTCACTATATATTAATTTAAAACCACTTAAGAATTTACTTAATTCATCAGTTAAATCATTATCATCAAGTTTAATAGCTCTTTCAAAGTTATCGATGACTGGAAGGAGTGATTTAATCAAATCCTCACTTGCATACTTTCTAATCGTATTTACTTCCTCATCTTTTCTTTTTTTAAAATTAAGCATTTCTGCCTGAGCTCTTAATGCTTTTTCTTTCTCTTTAAGAAGCTCTTCTTCTAAGCTTTTTATAATATCTTTCTTTTTTGGTTTTTTCTCTTTTTTTATTTCTTCAGGTGTTTCTTCTTTAATCTCTTCTTTTACTTCTTTTACTTCTTTTTTTTCTTCTTTTTTTATTTCGGTCATTCTTCTTCCCTTTCTAAGTAGTTTTTAATGTAATTAAGAAGTGTAACTACTTTACCATATTCCATTCTTTTAGGTCCAATTATAGCCATTGTACCTTCTTCATTTCCTAGTTTATAACTAGTTTTAATTATGGTTACATCTTCATCAAACTCATTTTCTTCACCAATAAATATATTAATACCTTCATCATCAGTTTCTATTTTTTTAACTAATTCAACATTTTCAAGTTTAGATATAATTCCCTTTATCTTTTTAGGTTCGTTATATTCTGGTTGTTTTAATATATTGGTTTTACCAGAGAAGAAAACATCACTTTGCTTAACAGTAAAATCATTAAATGCTTCTTGAAAGAAACTCATTACAGTTTCATATTGTTTAATCTTAGTTGCTATAATTGGTTTTATTTCATATTCAAGCTTTGCACTTACTTCAGATAACTTAGTACCAGATAGGTTTTTATTAATAATTTCACATGACTTTACTACTTCATTTATACTGATAGTACTTGGAATGCTTGCGTGTTTATTTTCAACATGACCAGAGTTAGTTACTACAAGAGCAACAACTTTAGAATCATCAATCGGTATAATACTTACTTGTTTTAAAAGTTCATTACCACTATCCTTACCAAGAACAACACTTGTATAATTGGTAATTTCACTAATAATCTCCATACATTTTAAGATTGCATCGCTTACTACTAAATCCTTATTACTTAAAATCGTTTGAAGTTTTAAAACCGTATCTCCTGATATCTCTTTAGGTTTCATTAAATGCTCTGTATAGTACCTATAACCTTCTTCACTAGGAATTCTTCCACTTGATGAATGAGTTTTTTCAAGGTAACCTAGGGTTTCTAAAAAAGCCATATCATTTCTTATTGTCGCACTAGAGCAGTTTAATCTTTTAACTAAAGATTTACTACCTACTGGTTTTACATTCTTAACATACTCTTCAACAACTATTCTTAAGAGGTCTTTTTGTCTAGTATTCATAAACACCACCGCTTCTAATTAGCACTTCTTTTTTTTAAGTGCCAGGTCTATTATATTATTATATTTAGCACTTGTCAATATATGAGTGCTAATTTACTAAATTTTATTATTTTACATAAAAAAAGGACTTTTTGTCCTTTAAAACTCAAAATCTCCTTGATTTGAGAAATCATCTTGAGGATTTTCTTCTAATCCCATTATTGCTTTTACCCCTGGATTATTTGAAAAGTTTATCATCATACTTTCAAAATCTTCATCAGTTATATCACTGAAGAATATTCGATCAGTTAAATTTGGTTTTTCTATATTAGGTGCTATATTTTTATTTAAATTGTATTCTAGCTGAAACTCTATATCATCAACTATATATGACATTATTAATTTAAAAGTATTAATATCAGATGTTATATTTAAATTAATAGATGTAGGCTCTTCTACAAAAAAGTTATCAAAATAATCTATTTTATAATTTTCATTATCAATTTTAGTTACTTTTAGTTCTTGCTCTCTTTCATTTCTTTTAGCTTCTATTATAAATTTATTAAAATCATGAAGAATTCCTTTAGTATGTATAACAATCGTTATATGATCATCTTCTTTAAATTTATTTTCATAGTTTAATAAAACATCATCAAATTCTTTTATTATTTCTTCGTTAGTATAACTTGTAAATTCAGTTATATTTGAAATAAAGTCATCACTATTTTTTAAATAAATAATTATATCTTTAAAAATCTTTTCATTGTTACTTTGATTAATTACAAAGGTACTTACTACATAATCATCTATTATTTCTTTATTAAAATATTCTTCTTTAAGTACTTCTTCTAAAGCTTTTTTTAACTCTCTTGTTAAGGTTTCATAATATTTATTTAAATTACTTTGAATAAATAATTCATCATAATCGACCATATGATAACTTAAATATTTATCATAGATATTATTTAAATATATATTAAGGTGCTCATCATTTAAATAAACATTTGCCTTTATTACTTCTAAATCTTTATAAGAAGCATCAAAAGATAAAAATCCTTCTTTATCGATATAATCCATTTTAAAATCTAGTTTAAAAATTATATCTTTAAATATTTCGATTATTTCATCATCTGCTACAGCCGATGCATCAATAATTTTATTAGTTAAAGTTCCATCAAGAAAGTTATTTTCTTCTTTAAAGATATTTCCAGGTTTAAATAATACTTCATCAAGAGCAGTAATAAATATTTCTTTAGGAGTAACTTCACTTGATTTATTATTAAAATAAAACCATGTTGATAATCCCGCAATTAAAACTAAAATTCCGATAACTAAATATACTGGTAGATTATTTCTTTTTTGAATATGATTATCAATTTCAAGTACTTCAATCTTTTCTTTGTTTATTTGTCTTTGTATTTCTAAAATAGATGTTCCACAGTTATGACAGTTATTTTCATTTGATTTAATTATAGTACCGCAGTTAATACATTTGATTTCCATCACCTTCTACTCTCTAAGAGTACCACAATTACTTATATTAGTAAAAAGAAATTTCAGCTACTTTACACAATAATTATAAACATAATAAAAGAAACTGAATTAAACAGTCATTAATTCAGTTTCTTTTTCTTTTAATATATCTTCAATTATTTTATTATATTTTTGAGTAAGCTCTTGAATGTCATCATTATAACGAACTTCTTCATCTTCTGGAAGATCCGCTTTTTTAATTAAGTTTCTTGCTTCTTCTCTTGCTTGTCTTACTCCTACTTTAGCTTCCTCAGCCATGCGTGAAGCTTGCTTTACATAATCACGGCGGCGCTCTTCATTAAGTTCTGGTATAGTTAAAATAATTACTTCACCATTATTAACTGGAGCAAGCCCTAGATTTGCTTCATTAATTGCTCTTTCAATATCTTTTAAAGCATTTTTATCAAATGGTTTAATAAATAACTGTCTTGCCTCAGGTACGGTAATATTAGAAATGTTATTCAAAGGTGTTGGAGCTCCATAATAATTTACCATAATGCCACTAAGCATTGCTGGATTTGCTCTCCCTGCTCTAATATTTGAGTATCTTGTTTTTAGATTTTCAGTTGCAAGCTGCATATTTAATTCAGCTTCATTTAATATATTTTCCATCTTTCTCTCCCTAATTTTATTATACTTATATTTTATTTATTTGCAAGTGCTAGAACACTTATTAAAATTCCAAGAAGCACGGTTACTTCAAGAATTATTACTGAAACAATTCCACCTCTAGTATTATTAGCAAGGTTAGTTAGTTTTAATTTTTTAATTTCAGCCTTTTCTAAAAGAGCTTCTTCCTCTCTTAAGATTCTATTTCTCTCATCAATTATATTATCATATTTATCTAATACTTTTACTTCTTCTGGAAATAAAGTTTCATTTAATTTTTTATCTTTTAAATAATATATATAAGTATCAACAGAATTTTGCTTATCATAAGAAATAATTCCTTCTTCCATTTCTAAAAGAGCATCATTTATAAAAACATTTAAATCTTTTACGCTTTCACCCTCTAAAGGAAATCCACTATACATAAGTGATAATAAACGGTTAAATTCATTGATACTAATTTTATTTTCCATATTATACTCCTATCTTATCGCTATAGAGGCAAAATTTATTTGCTCGGTTGGATAGTCTCCTTCTTTAAACTTAACTACAAAATTAGACTTACCTTGCTCATAATCATCCCACTGATCAAAGAAGACTATGCTTGATCCATCTAAAGGGGCAAGAGTAATATTTGGAGTCGAAGTGCTTCCAGTAAAAACATAAATTTTATTTATATTAAAGTCTCTCATTATGTTATTCAGTGCAGTGGGAACACCAGTGCCATTATATTTATAAGTTGTGTTACTTGATACACCAATCTTTTCCTTAATATAATTTCCAACCATATATGCTTTATAAATATATTCAACATTTTCATAAGTATTCTTTACTTGAGCCCTTGATATTAATGTTGAATATGATACATAGATTGATACAAGTCCGATTGTAAGAACAGTTATAACTATAATTGTTTCAATCATTACAAAACCTTTTCTTTTCATAATCAATCCTTCACAAACACATAGGGCTC
>DUUS01000131.1 GCA_012841465.1 Mollicutes bacterium | reverse complement strand
TTGGAGATATTTCAAAAGAAATATGTGGCGGTCCTCATGTTAAAAACATATCAGAATTAGGGACTTTTAAAATAGAAAAAGAAGAATCATCTTCTGCAGGAGTTAGAAGAATAAGAGCAACACTAAATTAAATAATGTCAAAAGGAGTGATTTTTACAGGTGTTACCTATGTTTTGTTATTTTTTGCAAGCTTAATATCCAGCACTGGCAAAACTAGGTAGGAAATAAAAGGTTTAAACAGCCTTTTATTTTACATTAATCTCATCATTATGTGAAAATAATGAGATTATTCGTTAGAAATATGTGAAAATAATCAAATTATTCGTTAGAATTATGTGCAAATAATGAGATTATTCGTTAGAAAATTATAGCTGTTGGTTTTAAAGTTAATAACGACAAAGCTATAGAGTTTCGTAAATGGGCTAACACTATAGTAAAAGATTATACTATTAAAGGTTTTGTTATGGATGATGAAAGATTCAAGAAAGGTCATAAGTTTAATAATGAGTTTTTTGAGGAGCAACTTGAAAGAATTAGGGAAATAAGTGGCTCTGAAAGATTGTTTTATGAAAAAATTACCGATATATACTCTACAAGTATTGATTATGATCCTAAATCTAAAGTAACAATTAATTTCTTTAAAATAGTTCAAAACAAATTACATTATGCAGCACATAGACATACCGCATCTGAAATTATTTATAACCACTCTGATTCTAAAAAAGAAAACATGGGTTTAACTACTTGGAAAGATGCACCAGATGGAAAGATTCAAAAATTTAATGTAACCGAACCAAAAAAATATTTAAATGAAAAAGAACTTAATTTTCTAAATAGATTAGTAACTATGTACTTAGATTATGCTGAAGTTCAAGCGGAAAATAAAATCCCAATGACTATGGAAGACCGGTCAAAGAGATTAGATTCTTTTATTGAATTTAATGGAAAAGAAATATTAACTAATAGTGGTAAAATAAGTCATGAAAAAGCCAAACTTCATGCTGAAACTGAATTTGAGAAATATAGAATAACACAATTAAATTATTTCAAAGTGATTTTAATAAATTTTTAATTGATAATGAAATAAAAGAATAAATATATTGTGAGGTTAAGTATGAATAATTTAAAATTATACTGGTATGCAGCACTTGGTCTTTAAAAAGTAGATAATTTAAAACCATCTAATTATTTGCTTAAACAAGTTAAAGATAATATTAATGGAAAAATTAATATTAGAGATATTGAAGCTAATTTAACTAAATATTATAATAAACAATTTAAATTAAATGTTAAAGAAAAAGAATGTGACTTTGTAAGTGCAAGAATTGTTGAGTTATTAATTAAAGATAAATTTGTCTTTGATTATAATTTTATAAAAGATATTCATAAGTATTTATTTAATGATATTTATAACTTTGCTGGTAAATATAGAACTTATAATATAACTAAAGATGAACATATTTTGAGAAATGATACAGTTATTTATACTGACTACAATATGATTGAATCAATTCTAGATTATGATTTTAAAGAAGAAATAAAGCGTGATTATTCTAAGTTAGATAAAAATGAAAGAATTCATCATATAACTAACTTTACTTCAAGAATTTGGGAGGTTCATCCATTTGGTGAAGGTAACACAAGAACAATAGCACTTTTTATTATTTTATATTTAAAAACTCTTCGGTTTAATATTAATTATTTAGTTTTTAAAGAGCATTCTCTTTATTTTAGAAATGC
>DUUS01000130.1 GCA_012841465.1 Mollicutes bacterium | reverse complement strand
GGATCTTTTAATCTAGCACCTGATGCAAATTTATGTCCGCCACCATTAAATTTAAGAGCGACTTCATTTATAACTGGTCCTCTACTTCTAATGTTTACTTTATACATTTCTTGTCTTTCATCATAAGAGACAAAAGCCCAAGCTTTTATTTCTTTTATATAATTAAAATTATTAACCATATTAGACGCACTTGATGCATCTACTTTATATTCTTTTATTACTTCATCACTTAATTTAATATAACCAAAACCATTTTCAGTTACGGTCATATTTAAAGTTATATAAGATTGAAACCTTGCTTCTGCAAGTGGTCTTTCATATAAATTATTATATAACTGTCTTAAATCAAGGTTATATTTTTTAATTAAGTTACCGACTTGAAGAAAAGTATCACTTGAAGTTGATGGAACTAAGAAGCGATCACTATCGGCTACGATTCCTATAAATAAGTTAGCTGCTATTTCATAATTCATTTTTAGACTAGTGTTATTAATTAGCTCTAAAATAAGTTCACATGTTGAACTAGCAGTTTCTTTTATATATTCAAGTTCTCCCATTTTATCTTCAAAAGGATGATGATCTATTTTGATAACTTCATCGTATCTTTCAAAAGATACTCCATCAAGTCTTTGAATATTAGGAAGATCTAGAACAATTAAAAGAGGATTTTCAAGCAGGCTATCATCTATTTTATCAAGATTACCAAAAAACTTAAATCTTGATACTGGGCTTCCAACTGCATATACTTTTTTATTGGGAAAAGTTAACTTAATTGAATCTCTAAGTGCGACCTGACTTCCGATTGCATCTGGATCAGGTCCGATATGTCTTGCGATTACTATTGTGTCGTGCTCTTTTATTTTCTTATAAATTTTCTTTAATATATCTTTATTAATAATGTACCTCCTACTTAACTAAATCAAAAGTATCTTTAGCAATCATTAACTCTTCATTAGTTGGAATTATATATACTTTTACTTTTGAATCATCTTTTGATATTAATGTTTCTTTTCCCCTAACATTGTTTTTGTCAAGATCTATTTTAATACCTAGAACATTTAACTTTTCACAAACTGCTTTTCTTACATCAGGTGAATTTTCACCAACACCTGCAGTAAATACAATTGCATCACAGCCACCTAACTGAACATAGTACTTAGCAATATAATCAACAATTTTACTTACATAAATATTTTGAGCAAGAATGCATCTTTTATCACCGTTTTTTATTCCATCTTCGATGTCTCTTGAATCTGATGATACTCCACTTACACCAAGTAGTCCACTTTCTTTATTTAAAATATCATCAACCATTTCAGCACTTATACCGGTTTCCCTCATCATATAGGTTACGATAGTTGCATCAATATCTCCACATCTTGTTCCCATCATTAAACCAGCATTTGGGGTAAATCCCATTGAGGTATTTATACATTTATTATTTTTAATTGCTGAGATACTAGCACCATTACCAATATGACAGCTAATAATTTTAGTATCTTCTTTATTTAATAATTTATTAGCTTTAAGGTTTATATATTTATGACTAGTTCCATGGAAACCATAGCGCCTGACATTATATTTAGTATACCATTCATAGGGAACTGCATATAAAAAGTTTTCAATTTCGATTGTTTGGTGAAATGCAGTGTCAAATACTAAAGTGTGAGCTGCATTTTTAAAAACCTCCTGTGCAGATTTTAAAGCTGCTATTTGAGGCGGATTATGAAGTGGTGCAAGGTGCGACAACTTCTCACATATTTCTATATTTTCTTTACTAGCAAGAACAGTCTTATCAAAATATGCTCCACCTTGAGCTACTCTATGACCAATTCCTTCTACTTCATTTAAATTTTCAATTATTTTATTATTTAAAAGTTCTTTAATTAAAATTTCAAATGCTTCTTTGTGATTTTTAATCACTTCTTCTTTCTTTTCTTTAATTCCATTAATTTCTATAGAATAGAATGATTCATTTAAACCAATTCTTTCAAATACTCCTGAAATTAATTCTTTTTC
>DUUS01000022.1 GCA_012841465.1 Mollicutes bacterium | reverse complement strand
CTTTACTTTCGTTATGGAATATAATATCGAAAATAATAGATATAAGTATTGTGTGGTTTATATTTTATTACCTACTTAAAAATTTGAAAAATAATGTAAAATTAGTATTAATATTTAAAGGTGTTGCAATAATTGTTGTAATTAAAATAATTAGTAACATACTTAATTTATATACAGTGGGACTACTACTCGAATATGTTATCTCTTGGGGACCACTTGCTTTAATAATAATTTTTCAACCAGAAATTAGAGCAGTACTAGAATCAATTGGAAGAAGTCATTTACTAGGAAGACATAAAGTACTTACGGTAGATGAGCGTGAGCGAGTTGTTTTTGAAATTATGGGAGCAGTAGAATATTTAAAAAGAAACCGTATTGGTGCTTTAATAGTAATTGAAAGAAATATTTCACTTCAAGAATATATCATGCCTGCTAATAAGATATATGCTGATATAACGTCAGTACTTCTGCAATCAATATTTTTCCCGAATAATCCACTTCATGATGGTGGGGTTATTATTCAGGGAGATAAATTAACATGTGCTAGTGCGGTGTTTAAAACAAGTATGGATCCAAGTGTAAGTAAAAAACTAGGAACAAGACACAGGGCTGCTCTTGGTATTGCTGAAGAAACTGATGCAATCGCACTTGTTATATCAGAAGAAACAGGAAGGCTTAGTATTGCGGTAGATAGTAATTTAAAATATAATCTAACTTTAGATGAATTTAGATTAATCTTACTTGAAGAGCTTAAACCTAAGACTGAAGTTTTCTATGATGCTGATGAGGAGACAGAAGAAGATGAGTAAAATAATAAAAATAATTAAAGCTATTTTTTCTTCTATATATAATATTATTGATAAATTAATAGTCATCCCTATAAGTAGAGTAATATATAGAATTAATGAACTTATAAAAAGTAATAGTAGTAAATTTGAAAGAATTTTAAACAGACCAAATATACTAATATATGTATCGCTTTTTTGTGCAATCATAATGTTTTTACTAATTGATACAAAAGCTATTAATTTAGTATCTGAAGAAGCTGAAGTCTTATCAGGTCAACCAATAAAATTAATTTATAATGAAGAAGCTTATGTAGTAGAAGGAGTACCCCAGTCAGTAGATATAACTTTAATCGGAAGAAAAAGTGATTTATATCTTGCTAAACAACTTGGAGAACATGAAGTTATCCTTGATTTAAGTGGTTATAATGTCGGACAATACAAAGTTAAATTAAAATATAATCATAGTATTCAATCAGTTAATTATAAACTTGATCCAAGTAATATAACAGTTAAAATAAGTGAAAAGGTAAGTACTGTTAAAAAACTAACCTATGATTTAGTAAATGAAGATAAATTAGATCCTAAATTATCAATTAAAAATGTTAGTTTAGACCGTAGTGAAATAATTGTTAAGGGATCTGCTGAAGCACTTGATACAGTTGCTTCTGTAAAAGCTCTAATAGATTTAAGAGCAGCTAACTTAACTGAAAAAGGAAACTTCACTATAGATTCAATAATATTAGTTGCCTATGATAATAATGGAACTAAAATTGATAATGTAGAAATAGTACCAGCTAGAGTTAGTGCTTCAATAGAAGTTGATTCATATTTCGTTGAAGTTCCAGTTAAAGTAGTAACTGAAGGAACTCTAACCGTTGGATATGCAATATCAAATGTTACAAGTTCGGTTAAAAACTTAAGAGTATATGGTGATCAAGAAGTACTTGATAATCTTCAGTATATTGAAGCAGTTATAGATGTTGATGAATTAAGTAGTGCTAAAACATATAATGTAACCTTATCTAGACCTGCTGGAGTAAGATTTATGACTGAAACAACAACAAGTATTAAAGTTGATCTTCAAAGTGAAATAAGTAAAGAATATGATAATATCCAAATTGAAATAATCAATTTAGGAGATAACTATTCTGTAACAGCACTTAGTGATGCTCATAAAGAAATAACAGTAATTGCCAAAGGAGTAGAATCAGTTATTAATAATATTGAAGGTGATGAAATTAAAGCCCAAGTTGATTTAAGTGGATTTGGTCCAGGTACTCATGAAGTACCAGTAATCTTATCATCAGATGATATTAGAGTAAGTTTAATACCTAAAGTATCAACTGTAAAGGTTAGAATAGTGTCAAAAAGTAGTTAAATCTACTTTTTTTTATTATAGTGTGTTAAAATTATAATAGGTGATTTATATGAATAAAGGATTTACCTTAGTTGAAACAATAATGTCAATAGTTATTTTATCTATAGTTATGTTAATTGCTATGCCTGCTTATAATGAAATATCATTTCTAATAAGAGAGCAAAATTATAATAGTAAACTTAAATCGATTGAAGCTGCTATGCTAAAGCATGCTAATGTCCATCTTTTAGATGAAGTAAGAAAAGAGAATTGTCAAAATAGTCCTGATGGTTGTGGTCTAAGCTTTGAGCTAGAAGATATGCTAGCATATGGAATAATCCAGGCAGAAGAATATGATGATGAAGGAAATGGATATATAAATAACCCAATGAAAAACGATGTTTTAAAAGGAAAGGTAAATTTAACACTAGATGTAAATACCGCTAAATTAAATGCTGAATTTATAGTAGAAGATTAGGTGAATTATGAGAAAAATATTAATGATAATTTTAGATGGTTTTGGTATTAGAGAAGAAGAGCATGGAAATGCAATAAAAACAGCTAATATGCCATTTTTTAATAAAGTATGGGAAGAATATCCTCATTCATTATTACAAGCATCTGGTGAATATGTTGGTCTTCCTGAAAATCAATTTGG
>DUUS01000129.1 GCA_012841465.1 Mollicutes bacterium | reverse complement strand
CCTTTATGTTTTTCCTTAGTTACATCACAGCCAACTTCTTGATTAGTTTCTTTTATGTATTTATAAATATTTACCATACCGAATATAATAGCAAAAATAGATATTAATAATCGAAGTAGCCTGACTTTAGTTAAAAATATAGCAAGGTTAAGCCAGGATAACATAAATAGTAGGTATACGAGGCCACTGGTTGCAATAAATGTTATTCCTAATATCCACATCTTTTTTCGGTCTTTCATTCCAAATAGCATTGTTATTAGAAATATTAGTATCCACATTGCACAGGGATTAAAACCATCTACTGCTCCAATTACAGCAGAAAATATTGGTAGTGATACTGTTTTAGAATTAATTTCTCCTAATACTGGAACTGTAAAGTTTTCTCCCAATGAAGTATAGTTTAGCTCAGTTTTATTATTATTTATAAATAAAAAGAGTGATAAAGCAATAATCAAAATTATAACTATGACTGCTTTAGTTTTTTTATTTTTCATTTGTTTCCTTTCAAAAATTCAATCATTTGTTTTTTGCTTTTTTCGCCAATTAATCTATTAATTTCTTTATCATTTTCATCTAGTAAAATATACACTGGTAAAGTTTTACCAATATTGTATTTTTCTATTTCTTTTTTGTTTCTATCATAATCAAAGTCTAATGTTTCATATTCATATTGAATATCTTTTAATAATTCATTCATATAAATACAAGATATACACCATATAGCAGTTATTTTAATCAATTTCATCATATTCACCCATTAACTTATCTAATATTTTTAAAAAATAAACAACTTCTTTTTTAGTGGTTTTATAAGATAAGCTTATTCTTATAGATGAAAATGCTCTATCCTCATCATTAGTTACAATTAAAACACTTTTAGATAGGTCACTTTTACTTGCGCAAGCTGTTTTAGTAGATACAAAAATATTGTGCTTTTCAAAATATTCTTGTATTGAATTTGAATTTTTATTTAAAAAACTGATATTAAGAATGTGGGGGATCGACTTGTTTGTACTATTGATTTTAATAGCATTATATTTTTTGATATGGCTTCTAATTATGTCATTCAAATTTTTAATATGTTTTTTCTTTTCAAGGATGTCTTTTTTTAACTGATTGAAAGTTTCGTTTAAAGCACCAATTAATTCGGTTTGTGGTGTACCGCTTCTATATTCTGATATGCTTTTACCTCCATGAATTAAAGGAATCATCTTGACGTGTTCTTTTTTTATGAGTCCACCAATACCTTTAAAGCAATATAACTTGTGTCCTGAAAAACTTGCTAAATCAACATTACTAATGTCTATCTGATCTTTTCCCAGGCACTGGGTTATATCGCTGTGAAAATATATACCATCATAATTTTTCAACAACTTACCAATTTCTTCAATTGGTTGTCTAATTCCTAGTTCACTATCTACTGCTACAATAGAAACCAACAAAGTTTCATCAGTAATCATATTTTTAAGTTTATTTAAATCAACAGTTCCATCTTTTTTTAATGAAACAAATTCAATTTTATAACCTTCTTTTTGTAAATAACCTAATGGACCATATATTGATGAGTGTTCTAGCATTGTAGTTATAATATGTTTTTTATCATTGTTATAAACACCTTTTAAAGCCATATTATTTGATTCTGTAGCACCACTGGTAAATATCAGTTCACTTTTTTTAATATTAAAAAATGAAGTAATATTATCTATGGTATCATCAATAATCTCTTGTGATTTACTTCCTAATTTATGATTAGAATTAGGATTTGCATAAAACTCTTCAGATATAAGATTAAAATATTCTAAAACTGATTTATCAATTTTAGTTGTTGCAGAATAGTCTAAGTAAACGATTTTATTTTTCATATTAAATATTCCTTTCTCCATTATAATTTTAAGTTACAAAAGTGTACAAAACAATAAAGTGTAAGTTGAAAAAAACTCAACTTGAAGTTGAGTTAATAGGTTGTTTAATAATTAAATAAAATATATTAGATATAAAAAAGCCCTAAATATAAGGCTATGATTATTATTTGGCAGGAGCAGAGGGAATCGAACCCCCGACAACGGTTTTGGAGACCGCTATTATACCGCTTAACTATACTCCTAAATTTGGTACAAATTCATTATAGCACATTTTTTATTAAAGTAAATGTTTG
>DUUS01000128.1 GCA_012841465.1 Mollicutes bacterium | reverse complement strand
CATACGTCACTATTATAATATGAAGATATAGCTGGCATAATTTCATCGTCTTCCTCTTTAGCACCAACAAAAGCTCCAACATTAGTCTCACCGACTACTTCTCCAACGAAATAAGAATTTTCAATTAAAGAATCCTTTAATAATAACCCTGCAAAGCCACCGACTTGACTTACACCTGTTACATTTCCAGTAACAAATGAATTTCTTGTCACGTCTGCTCCAGCAATACCATAAAATCCGCCAACATTGTCATTTCCAATTATGTTACCATTCATAAAAACTTTCTCAACAAGCACTTTAGAATCTTCGCTATTTCCAATAATACCACCAACATTGTTATTTCCGACAACTCGTCCATCAAAATATGTATCAATTATATTTGAACCATTTTCTAGTTTAGAAAAAGCAATTAAACCTCCGACATTATCTTTCCCTATAACTTCTGATTTCACATAGCTATTTTGTACAAATAAATTAGAACTTACATGTGAAATCATTCCGCCTACAAAATTTTTCCCTTCAATTCTTCCTTTAATATGTGAATCTTTCATAACAAGTTCATTTGATATCTCATTAAACATACCAGAAGAATATAAATTATCACTAAAAACGCTCCCGTTAAAGTAACAATTTTCTAATATTACTTTATTAGATGTTTTAGAAACAAATCCAGAAACATATTCATTCCCAATTATTTCCGCTTCTACATATGTATCTTTAAATAAAATATCACTGTTCAAAAAAGATGATATCCCGCCAACATTGGATCCTGAAGAGGTTATATCTCCTTTAAAATAAACATTTTCTATATTATTTGAAAAATTATGGACGGTTATACCAGCAGCACGACCTTTTGCTTTAATACTAGCTTCTACATAAGTATTAATAATGTCTAATCCAGATAGATAAAACAAGCCCGCTGCATCTTCAGTTAATGATTCAACGGTTCCTTTAAAGTAAGAGTCTGTAATTACTCCATTATCTGGAAAGGAAAGAATTAATCCAGCAGCAGTATCAACAGCAATAAGCTCACCCATAGCATATGAATTAGATATAGTTATATTTTCGGCAGAAGATGAATAAAGCAATCCGCCTACTTTACCACTTTTTATAGTACCTTCAAAAAAAGAATTATTAATTAGATTACCGTAAGAAAATAAAGCTAGCCCACCAGCCATAACTTCTGATTTTAAATCAGCCCTTACATAACTATTGATAAGATCACCGTGTAAATTGTATGTTAATCCAGAGACATTCATAGCCTCTATTGTACCTTCAAACGAAGAGTTTATTATATCTCCACCACTTGAATATCCCATTAATCCTGTCCCTAGTCCAGAACTACCTGTAGAGGTTATATCAGCATTTACTTTTGAATTACTCACATTGCAATTATTACTATATGAAATTAATCCACTAGATATATTCACGGAAGTTATATTTCCCTCAATTAATACATTATTTATATCACAATCAGCATTAGCTTGATTAAGTAAACCAGAAGCCGCTTCTCCTCCATTTATTTCAATATTGGTTTTTATATTTTCAATTAATATTCTATCATTATCATAACTATTTAATTGAAACGCAAGAACGGTTGCCATTTCTGCTGAAATTTTACCATTTATTTCAATACCAGTTATAGGACTAGAACTTTCATAAAAAGTAGTAAGTATAGAACCATAATAATTGGCATTAATATCTACATTATTTAAAACTATATTATTTAAAGAAGCATTTCTACCGCTTACAACTCCAAATAAACCACTAAATGAAGGACCGTCATCCCCCCTAACATATAAATTGTTTATTTGATATTTATTTCCGTCATACTTTCCGCTAAATACAAAAGCATCATCCTCTTCACCCTCAAGGCTATATCTTCCAATTGGTTCCCACCCATCATTATCATGATATATGCTTAAATCTATATTTTCTACTTGAACATACTTTTTATCAAGACCTGATTCATAAGTGTTTTCCCATTTGGTATTAATGCCAAATGTTTTTAAACCACTTTCTCTAAGTTGATTTAATTCATTTGCTGATGCAACTGGAATCCAGCCATCGCTTATCATTTGATCTAGCTCTTCTTCGGTATAAGTGTTATTTTTTGTTACTTCTATTGTTCTCATTTTATAAGTAGAGTTACCTTCTTTATCAGTTGCTTTATAAACTAGACGGTAACTTCCAACAACATTTGTATTTACAGTTCCACTTACTTCTACTTTATCTGTTATATCACCATCTCGATCATCTACTGCTTTAAATCCTGGCTCATTATATTCATCATATAAATTTAATACAAGTGGATTATCTCCATGTAAAATTAATGATGGTGGTGTTTTATCTTTTCCTAAGACTACATTAATAACTCTCTCTGCTGTTGCTTTGTTTCCAGATGAATCTATTACTGAGTATATTATTTTATAGCTTTCTAGCTTAGATGTATTAATACTTCCAATCTTATTAATTTTATTAGATATATTTCCATCAACGTTATCATAAGCTGTTGCTCCAGGATCAACAAAACTTGAGCCATAAGTAATATTTAAAGGATTATTTCCTAGTATTGTTATTACTGGCTTCTCAGTATCTTTTATTCTTTTAATACCTTTTATAACTTGTACTTTTCTTTCTGCTGAAGATGTGTTTCCTGATTTATCACTTACAGTATAAACAATAGTATAAGTTCCTGGTTTACTAGTATTGACATGACCTTGAACTTTGATATTTTTAGTTAAATCACCGTCTACTTCATCTACTGCTATAGCGCCTTTATCTTTATATATGCTATTTACTTTAATTATTTCTGGATTATTTCCAAGTACAGTTAGTACTGGGGGAACATTATCTATAGGTGAAGGCATTACTATTATTTTTCTTTCTTTAGTTGTTTCTTTTCCTTTTTTATTAGTAACTTTATAAATAATTGTATATTTTCCGGGTATGTCACTTTTAACATTACTTTCAACTATTATTTTATCAGTTAAATCTCCATCTTTAGGATCATAGGCTTTAGCACCTAAATCCTTATATTCAGTACCGACACTAATTGTAATTATTTTATTACCAATTAATTCAATTACTGGATAACTTTCCTTTCTTAAAGAAAAAAACATTATGACAAACAAAACTAATGCTAAAACTAATATAACTAATATTCTTTTTTTAGACTTCATTTAAAGCACCTACTCTAGTATAAGTATAGCATTTAAAAATATCTCAAGCAAGTTGAATATACTAAGTAAAACTGCTATAATAACAAACTGTGAGGTGAAATGATGGACAATGTATGTCGCAGATATTACTTAGTTGTTAAAGATCAAGATAGTAAAGAAAAAACTTATGTATTAAATT
>DUUS01000127.1 GCA_012841465.1 Mollicutes bacterium | reverse complement strand
CACCTCTTTTTTTAGCGTAAATAGCAGCATTAATAACATTTACTGAATTACCAGATCCTGATATTGCTAGTAGTAAATCATTATCAGTTATTTTGTTTTCAATTTGAAATTTAAAGATTTCTTCATAGCCTATATCGTTTGCTATAGCTGTAATAGTAGAGATATTATCACTAAGTGAGTGAAAGTTAAATTTTTCTTCTAAGTGCTCACTTACTCCTTTATTAAAATCATTTTGAATGTGTGACGCAGTTGAAGCAGAGCCGCCATTTCCACATACATAAATGGTTCCACCATTTTTATATGTCTCATAAATAGCATTCATTGACTCATTTATACTATCTAAGTCTAAATCTTTTAGTGCTCTTATTTCCCTTTCGTAGTATTCTTTAATTCCTTTTTTAAAATCCATAGTGCTACCTCCCAATATTAAATTTACTGCTTCAAGTAAATTTTTTGCTTTGTAATCTTCTTTAACATCATATTTATTATCTAGTCCTGCCTCACCTGTCTCAACTAGTATTGATTTTAAACCAGCATTCTTAGCACACATTATATCACTTGTTGTATCTCCGATAAAGTATGAGTTTTTTATATCAATATTAAATTCTGATGCTGCTTTTTCAATTAACAGAGTTCCTGGTTTTCTACAGTCACATTTAATTTTTAATTCTTTTACCTCTCCTTCAAAACCCTTATCTGGATGATGAGGACAGTAATATAGCTTATCTATAAATGCTCCTTTTTTACTTAAAAGAACATCCATCTTTTTATGAATTTCATTTAAGTTTTTAACAGTTGAATCTCCTCTTGCAATAATGGGCTGATTAGTTATTACAATACATAAGTAATCTGATTTATTTATTTTACTTATTGCTTTACTTACTCCCTTAATTAATTTAAATTTATTTACATCTGTTAAAAATGGAATAAATTTATTAATGGTTCCATCTCTATCAATAAAAATGCATTTTTGTTTATTTTTTAAATTCTTTTGTTTAGGAATTCCTTTATTATATTCTTCTAAGACACCTCTGTATCTCTCTGGAGTGCCCATATCTTTTACATATTCAGTACTTTGATATGAATATACAGAGTTTTCTTTAATTAAAGGTATTACTATATCTTTTTCATAACTATAAGGCTTTTCTTCTTTTAACTGTTTTAAAACCTCACTTGAAAATATCATTACTCCAGCATTTACTAAGTTAAAGTAATAATACTCTTTTCTATTATTAGTTTTATAATCAAATTTAAGTACTAGATTCTCTTCATCTACTACTATAAGATCACTGTCATAGGGATGATTATTAGGATGAGTAAATAGAGTTATCTTTGCTTTTTTATCTTTATGAAATTTAATCATTTTATTAAAATCTATATCTAAAAATACATCACCTAAGATAAATAAAAAATCTTCTTTTAATTCTTTTTTTAAATAATATAAAGCACCTGCTGTACCTAAAGGATCTTTTTCTTCATAATAAGTTATATTAACTCCTAGTGATGAGCCATCTTCAAAATAATCTTTAATTACCTCTCCAAGGTGTCCGATAATAATTATAATATCTTTTATACCACAATCTTTTAAATTCATTACTTGGTGATATAAAAGTGGTTTAGATCCTACTTCTAACATAGGCTTAGGAATCAAATCTTTGGTTATACTACTTATTCGAGTACCTTTACCCCCTGCTTGAATAACTGCTTTCATAATGCCCCCTAACTGCTTTTCTGACTGCCTGATTTGATGTGTATTTTGCTTTCCAACCTAAGTTATGGATTTTAGTTAAATCATATCTAAAATATGGAACATCCCCCTTCCAGCCACCTCTTCCACCAGTATATTTATATGTAACATTTTTTAAATTTAATTCTTCACTTACTATATCAGCTATTTCAGTTACTGATGTATTTGAAGAAGATCCTACATTAAAGATTTCAATTCCTTTTTTAATATCACTTGTAAATAATAAAATTGCCTCTAATAAATCAGTTATATAAAGATATTCTTTGGTTTGTTTTCCATTTCCTAGAATTTCAAGTTCTTTATTGTTATTATTTAATTTTTTAACAAAATCAAAGATTACTCCATGAGTTAAGTTAGGTCCAACAACATTTGGAAATCTAAAAATAACCACATTTAAATCATTCATATGAGCATATGCTGATATAAAGTTTTCACTTGCTAGTTTAGAGCCACCATAATAAGATATGGGAAATAAACCGCCAATATCTTCTTTTAATAATTCTTCTTTTTCTCCATATATAGCAGATGTAGATGCAAAGAATAAATTTTTTATATTATTTTGTTTCATTAATTCAAGAACACTTATTGTTGTCATAAAAGTATCTCTAAAATCAATAGATGGATTACTTCCACCTTTTTTAATATCAGAGTTTGCTGCTAGGTGATAGATTATATCTATTTTTTCATCTTTTAAAGTTTTACAAAAGATATCTTTGTTATCAATATCAAGTTCTAAAAACTTATAGTTTTTATTTTCTTTAAACTTTAAAGCATTTTCTTTTTTACCTAAAGTAAAATTATCAACTGAGATAACTTTATTGCCTTTTTTTAACAACTCCTCTATTAAATAAGTACCTATAAAACCGGCCCCACCTGTTACTAATACATTCATAAACCCTCCTTAATTAACATATATGACAGTTGATCCACTGCTTTCAAACTTAAATTTCATTTCTGGTAATTCCATTTTTTTAAGGAAATCTTTTTGTTTCTTTAAAGGTACATAAAACAAGAAAAAACCTCTTCCACCTGCACCTAATATTTTACCACCTGTTGCACCATTTTTAAGTGCTTTTTCATATAAATCATCAAACTTTTTATTTGTTATGCCACTTGCAAGCGTTTGTTTTATTAACCAGTTTTCATGTAAAGCCTCTCCAACAAAATCTATATTATCTTTTTTTAGTTCTTCTTTTAACTCATAGGTAAGCTCTACTATTCTCATCTGTCCTTTTTCTTTATCAGTTTCTGTTATGTTTTTGGATTGCTCTGTTAATATAATTGATGAGTCATGCTCACCTCCAACATATAGTAAAATTAAATTTCTTTCAAGGTCTTTTAAAGCTTTTTTAGAAATTATTACTGGCTCTACTTTAACCGATCCATCTTTCTTAAATTCATAAAAGTTAAAACCACCATAACTAGCAGCATATTGATCTTGTTTTCCGATCGGACTTCCTACTTTATTGATTTCCATTTCACATGCCAGGTTTGCTAAATCTTCTTTTGAAATAACTTCTTTTTTATATGATTTTAAAATATTTAAAAGACCCACGGTAAATGAACTAGATGATCCTAGTCCAGTATTTTGTGGTACATCAGCTATTGAAGTTATTTCTAGACCATTAAGGTTTTCATATTTTAAGCATTCCTTAAATATCGGATGTTTAATATCATCTATATTTTTTACTTTTTCTATTTTAGAATATTTTAAAGTGGTAACATCTTTATCAAATGATGGATGAGATGTAATATACATATATTTATTAATTGTTGTACTTATTACAGCTCCTCCATTTTTTTTATAATATGCTGGTAGGTCACTTCCCCCACCACATAAACTTATTCTAAAAGGAGTTTTAGTTATTATCATGTTTTTGCACCTTCTCTCTTGTAAACTCTAACTATATTTGGATGATTATAAATTATTTCATAATCTTTAAATTCATCTTCAACAATTAAATCTTTAAATCTAAGATCCATCACAATGTAATCAGTTAATAGATCTTTATGCATACTGCTTGGTCCAAATTCATATACATATTTTCGTTGTGATAACTGAGGAACTAAAAATGTTGTTGCTTTTACACTGTTTTCTTCTGGTATCATATTTACCGCCTTGTTTAAAGCAACTATTTTATCTTTCTCGTTTAAATAAAGCGAAAGATTTTTAAATTCTAAGAAGTAAATTGAAGCAAAGAATATTAATGCAGATGAAAACCCAGTAATTAATAATTTATCTCTAGTTTCTTTTTTTATTTCTTTAAAATTTACAATTAGTAAATAAAAGAAAAGAGTGGTCGGACCAAAACCATAATAAAAACTAATTTCATACTGATGGCGATGACTTGACATTAAACAAATTATCAAAAGGGGGATATATAATATTAGTTGTCTTTTCTTTTTTAAAGAAAGAGGTATTAAACCTAGAGGTACTAGTATATATACCAAATACACAAACCTTTCATAGTCAGAAATTACCTTTAATAGATATCCAGGATTCTTAATAACATTAATTACTAATTTTATTAAAGAATCATGCTCATCTATAAAAAATGAATAACGATAATTCATAACTCCATCACCAAAATGTCGCAGAAATAATATAACGGTAAAAAAGTAAATTAAACCACCAAAAATTAAACCAAGTCCAATTTTTCTTTTATCTTTAAAAAACATATAATAAAGTCCGATTATGACAACAAATATTGGAGCATCTTCCTTAACAAAACAAGTTAAGAATGCAAAGACAATAGTCATCTTATAATTATTTTTTTCTATATAATATAAAAGCCACAGTATTAAAGGTACTAAAAAATTATTTTCATGAAAATAATACATATTTCCCCCAATTATTGAAGGATGAAAAATAAATATTAAACCAATTATAACTGTATAAAAATTATTTAATTTATAATGCTTACATAATTTATAAAGAGGTATTAAACCAAGTGCCACAAGAACTCCCTGCATTACTAAAAGTGTAATCGGACTTGGAAATATATAATAAATAGGTAATATTAAATAAAGAATTGGCGAGAAATGAATATGAAGCTGGGTAGTAACATAATCCCTTACTGATGTCGCATAAGATATACCCGTTTTAGTCATATTATAATAAACTTGTGAAAAGATACCGAAATCAAAGTTAGTACTTAAAAACCTTAAATAATTAAGTATTAATGTATATGAAATAAAAGAAATAAAAAGCAGACCAAAGATTATATATAGTATCTTGGTTTTTTTATCACTTATTTTAAAGTCAATCTTTGGATAATATTTAAAAACTATAAAAGACATTATTAATATAGAAGCTAATGAAAAATAAAAGTTTTCATATTTAGTATTAATTACAAACAAAAACATAAGTGTTAAACCGATCATTAAAAATGGTTCTATTTTTAAATATTTTTTATTTTTGCTATATTTCATTAATACTAAAAAAGAAGTTATAATTATTATTAATGTTTTTCCTAAACTAATATGATCAGCAAAATGTTTATCATTAAAATTAAATTCTGTAAATATTATATTAAAAATAGAAGCAATGATAAAACTTATAAATAATTTCCTTCCAATTGATTCTATGCTAAAATCTAACTTTTTCAAAAGGGCACCTCTTTTACTTTACCTACCAAAAGTATATCATTTATTAAGAATAAAAAAAAGCATTACACAAATGCTTTCTCAATATCTTCATAAGTTTCGTAGTACTTAGAAATTTTCCCATTTTTAATTAAAAATAAACCTACATCTTTAATTTGAACATCTTCTAAACTTTTAGGTTTAGTATTAGATTCATCACTTAGATATTTTTTATTAAATCCAATTCCAAGATTTACTTCATAGATAGGTAGTGCTCCTTCTTTATTAAAAT
>DUUS01000126.1 GCA_012841465.1 Mollicutes bacterium | reverse complement strand
TTTTTAATAACCATGGATAATGATTTAGATGCTAGCTATAACGGGATAAAGAAAATATATTTACTGGACTGGTTACTTAAATAAATTATTATGAATATAATTAAACATGAAAAGAATAGTTTTGCTATTAATAATTATTTGTTTCATTATTTTAACTATCTTTAAGGTTGATGCAAGAAAGACAACTTTTCCTTTAATTGGAAAACTAATTATAATTGATCCAGGACATGGTGGAGTAGATAATGGTGCTAGTCATTTAGGTGTAAATGAAGATGAAATTAATTTACTAATAAGTTTAGAGCTAAGAAAAGCTTTAGAAAAAGAAGGTGCTACTGTTATGATGACTAGAGATGGTGATTATGACTTAAGTAGACCTAATGCGATATATCGAAAGAAAAGTGATTTTGATAACCGCATTAGAATTATTAATAATAGTGATTCTGACTTATATTTAAGTATTCATTTAAATTTCTTTCATCAAAGTTCCTATTATGGTCCTCAAGTATTTTATTACAATGATCAAAAACTTGCTGAAGTAATCCAAAATGAATTAAATAATAATTTAAATAGTAAAAGAAAAGCTAAAAAAATGGATAACTCTAACTATATGTATAGTAAATTAAATATAAATGGGGTTTTAATTGAATGTGGTTTTTTATCTAATACTAATGAAAGAAACAAATTAAGTACAAAAGAATATCAAAAGAATCTTGCATTAATAATTACTAAAGGAGTAATTAATTACTATAATTAAAGTGTATTTTCATTTTATTTTCACAAAGCCATAGTACAATTAATTTTGAATGTGTGATATAATTTTACAATAGGTGAGATCATGGCGAGAAAAGTATTTAAAACAATCGAAGAACAAATTCAAATTATGCAAAACAAAGGTTTAATCATCGATGATTATGATTTTGCCAAAGACACATTAATAAGAGAAAATTACTTTTTTTTAAGTGGTTATCGGCATCTTTTTTTAAGAAGTCCTAATGATCGTTTCTATTTGCCTAATACAGAATTTAGAGAACTTTACTCAGTATTTAACTTTGATCGACAAATAAGAAACATAATATTTAAAAATTTACTTATAGTAGAGAACAATATGAAAAGTATCTTTTCTTATCAATTATCTAAAGAATATGGATATAAAGAAAGTGAATACTTAAAAGCTTCAAACTTTAATCAAGATCCTGATAGGTCAAGACAAGTTCATGATTTACTTAAAAAGATGAAAAGACAAATAAGAGTAAATGGAAGACAACATAGTGCAACAAGCCACTATATAACTAATTATGGATATATACCACTATGGGTAGTTGTTAAAGTATTATCTTTTGGAATTGTAAGTGAGCTTTTTATAGTAATGAAAAGAAGTGATCAAGATGCAATATCAAATATTTATAATGTTAGTGTTGAAAATTTAATTGTTTATATGCCAATACTTGCTAACTTTAGAAACCTCTGTGCTCATGAAGATATTTTATATAATCATAAAACTCAAAGAACAATCAATGATACAAAATACCATGAGATCTTAAATATACCTCAGATGGATGGAGAATATATTTATGGAAAAAATGATTTATTCGCCCTTATTATAATCTTAAAACAATTACTAAGAAAAGAAGAATTTAGATTATTAATAAGTGAGATAAGTTATGAAATAGATGTTCTTGCTGGAAAATTAAATACAATTGAAATAAGTAAAGTACTAGATGCTATTGGATTTCCAAAGAACTTTAAAGAATTAATAAATTTATAGGAGTAGATAAGAATGAATAAAACAAAAAATATTATAATAATAACAGTTGTAGCATCACTAGGAGTATTATTTGGAGCCGTAGGCGTATATTACGGAACAACTGAACTAGGATGGTTTTCTCAAACAACAATTAACAAACTAGAAAAAGAAGTAACTATAGACGATAAAGGAATCGCAGATGCTGTTGAAAAATTATATGATGCAGTAGTGATAGTTCAGGCTTATAATAAAGACAAAATGGTAAGTAGTGGAACTGGCTTTGTTTATAAAACAGATAAAAATGATGCTTATATACTAACAAACTCTCATGTTATTAGTGGAACAGAATCAGTTAGAGTAACCTTTACTGATGGTAATACCTATCCAGTTGAAATATCTGGAGATGATGAATTTTCAGATGTCGCAGTATTAAAAATTGATTCAAACAAAATAATAAAAGTCGCTGAGATTGGAGAAAGCGTTAAGGCAAGACTAGGAGATACTGTTTTTACAATCGGAACTCCTCTTAATCATGAATACTCATGGACTATAACTAGAGGAATAGTCAGTGGAAAAGATCGCCTTATTGAAGTCGATGTATCAAACGCTAATAATGCTAGTTTAGTACTATCGGTACTACAAACAGATGCTGCTATAAATTCAGGAAATAGTGGCGGACCTATTGCAAATTCAAATGGAGAAGTAATCGGAATTACTAACATGAAACTTGCAAGTGGTGGAGTCGAAGGAATGGGCTTTGCTATTCCAATTGAAGATGCGGTTGATATAGGAGAAGAATTAATTAAAAATAAAACTATTACCAGACCAGTACTTGGAGTAGGAACCCTTAATGCAAGTGATACTCAGGCTCTTCGGTATCAATATGGAATTGTTTTAGATAAATCAGTTACAAGTGGTGCCGCTGTTGCATATGTTCAAGCAGGCTCACCTGCAGCAAATGCTGGACTTGAAAAAGGCGATGTAATAACAAACTTTGGTATATATGAAATAACATCATCAGCAAAACTAAAATACTATTTGTATAAATATAGTGTCGGTGACAAAGTCGAGCTAACCTATATTAGAGGTAAGAATAAACAGACTACTACTGTACATTTAAATGAAAAAGCTTAAAAAAGACTAAATAAGTCTTTTTTTCATGGTATAATATTAATTGCTTGTAAAAAAAAGAAAGAAGTGATAAACGTGTTAAAAGCAGGAATAGTCGGACTACCTAATGTAGGAAAAAGTACGTTATTTAATGCAATTTGTAAAAAAAATATTTTAGCAGCAAATTATCCATTTGCAACCATAGACCCGAATGTTGGAATAGTAACCGTACCAGATAAGAGACTCGAACTTTTAGAAGAAATATATATGCCTGAAAAAGTACTACCAACAACTTATGAATTTACAGATATAGCAGGTCTTGTAAAAGGAGCATCAAAAGGAGAAGGACTAGGTAATAAGTTCTTATCACACATTAGAGAAGTAGATGCTATAGTTGAAGTAATTAGATGTTTTGAAGAAACAGATATAATTCATGTAGAAGGTGATGTAGACCCAATAAGAGATCTTGAAATAATAAATACTGAACTTATTTTTTCAGATCTTGAAATAGTTCAAAACAGATTAGAAAGAATAACTAAAAAAGTAATGGCAGATAAAGAAGCAGAAGAAAGACGTGAATATAACGTTTTAAAAAGATGTGAAGAATCTCTTCTTAAAGATATCCCCTTAAGAAGACTTGAACTTTCTAAAGAAGAAAAACTAATCTTAAAAAACTTTGGTTTTATAACCTTAAAACCAATTATTTATGTTGCTAATGTATCTGAAGAAGATGCAGTAGTCGGCAGTAATAAATATACAAAACAGTTAAGTGAGTATGCAAGTCTTGATAATACATCAGTAATTGTAATGAGTGCTAAAATCGAAAGTGAGTTAGCTGAATTAAATGAAACTGACCGCATAAAATTCTTAAGTGATATCGGTATTAAAAATAGTGGACTAGACAAATTAATCTATGCAACGTATAATTTACTTGGACTAGCAACTTATTTTACATGTGGACAAATAGAATGTAGAGCATGGACATTTAAAAAAGGAATGAAAGCTCCAGAGTGTGCTGGTATAATTCATACAGACTTTGAAAGAGGATTTATTAAAGCTGAAGTAATGTCATATGATGATATTAAAATACACGGAAGCGAGCTAGCAGTTAAAGAAGCCGGAAAACTAAGACTTGAAGGAAAAGATTATGTAATGGAAGATGGAGACATCTGTCACTTTAGATTTAATGTATAAAGGAGTACTATGGAAAAATATATAAAAGAATTATCATCTTCACTCCCAGCCCCTGGTGGTGGAAGTTCTTCTATTTTAAATGCTGCTTTAGGTATTTCTTTAGTTTCAATGATTGCTAACATTTCTTTAAACAATCCTAAGTATAAAGATAATCATAACCAGTTTAAAGAGATATTAAATAAAACTGAAGAAATAACAAAAAGACTTCTAAAGTTAAAAAAACAAGATGAAGAAATCTTTTTAATCTTAAAAGAAGCATACAAAGACAAACCAAAAATAGAAGATGCTCTTATTGAAGCTATAAAAGCTCCTAAAGAAACACTTGATATTATTTATAACTTTACTAGTAAATTATCAAACTTAATTGAAATAACTCCAAAATTACTATTAAGCGACCTAGGCATTTCTATCTCTCATTTAAATTCATCAGCTGAAGGGTGCACACTTACAATACTAGTAAATACAAATCTATTAAAAAATAAAGATTTAAAAGAAGAGATTAATATAGAAGTAAATAATAAGCTTACCCTTATAAATAATCTTCATAAAGATATTTATAATAATATAAAAAGAAAGTTGGAAAACAAATGATACTTTTAAAATCAAATCCTATAGTAGAAAATATAATTAAAGAAATAACTCCAAAATTAAATAAATTACAAAAAAAAGATATAATTCCAACCCTAGCTATAATAAAAATAGGGACCTCTTATGAAAATGATTCTTATATAAAGTCAATTTCTAATATATTTTCTAAATATAATGTAAAAAAAGAAGTATACGAGTTTCCTCATAATATAGATGAAAAAGAATTAATAGATAATATAACTAAAATAAATAACGAGAACAAAATTCATGGAATAATTATTTTAAGACCGATTCCTAAACATATAGATGAAAAAAATATTCGCAACTTAATATCAAAAGAAAAAGATGTAGATGGAATAACTGATGCGAATATCGCAAGTATTTTTAATGAAGGAAACTCAACAAATATCCCATGTACACCAAAAGCAGTAATGATGATGTTTGATTACTATAAAATAAACTTAGAAGGAGAGAAGGTCTTAATAATAGGAAGAAGTAACCTACTAGGCAAACCTTTAGCTCACCTTCTATTAAAAAAGAATGCTACGGTTACAGTTGCTCATACTAAAACAAGAGACTTAGAGAAAGAAATCCAAAATGCTGATATCATAATATCAGCAGCAGGATCACCAAGCTTAATAACACAAAAGCATATAAATAAAAAACATATTATAATAGATATCGGAACTTCAGTCGTAAATTCAAAATTATGTGGAGATGTTAATTTTAAAGAAGTAGAAAATAAAGTTAAAATGCTCTCTCCAGTAAAAAACGGGATTGGAAAACTAACAACCTATATTTTACTTTTGCAATTAGTAAATGCAGCAAATAATTTAACTAAGTAATTTAGTTATTTTTAAAAAAAAGAACACATAAAAAGACTAATTGATATACTAAAG
>DUUS01000021.1 GCA_012841465.1 Mollicutes bacterium | reverse complement strand
TAGTCCTTGCCCATAACAAAACATTAGCTGGGCAGCTTTACTCTGAATTTAAAGAGCTATTTCCCGATAACAGAGTTGAATACTTTGTATCTTATTATGATTACTATCAGCCAGAGGCATATGTACCATCATCTGATACCTATATAGAAAAAGATGCAAGTATTAATGATGAGATAGATGAACTAAGGCATGGTGCTACAAGTGCACTAATAAATAATAAAGATGTTATTGTAGTATCATCTGTATCTTGTATTTATGGTATTGGTGAGCCTGATGAATATAAAAATAATATGCTAGTACTTTCTATTGGAGATACAATAAGTAGAAACGACATTATCGAAAAATTAGTCTCAATGACCTACGAGAGAAATCAATTAGATTTTCATAGAGGCACCTTTAGAGTAAACGGTGATAACATTGATATCATACCAGCAAGTGGCAGAAAAAACGGAATCAGAATTGAACTCTTTGGTGATGAAGTTGAATCAATCTATGAATTTGATGCTTTAACTGGAGTAATAATAACTAGTCTAAAAAATATTAGTATCCACCCAGCAAGCCACTTTGTTACTAGTGATGAAAAAATGAAAGAAGCAATTAAAAGAATTGAAGCAGAAGCAGAAGTTCAATTAAAATACTTTGAAGATAATAATAAACTAATTGAAAAACAAAGACTAGAAGAAAGAATTAAATATGATGTTGAAATGCTTAAAGAAACAGGTATTTGTAATGGTATTGAAAACTATGCAAGACATCTGTCATTAAGAGAAGAAGGCGAAACCCCAAGTACTTTAATGGACTTCTTTGGTGATGATTATCTACTTGTGGTAGATGAATCCCACGTAACGCTACCACAAGTTAGAGCAATGTATAATGGAGATAGGTCAAGAAAACAAACCTTAGTAGACTATGGCTTTAGATTACCAAGTGCTCTTGATAATAGACCACTTAAATTTGATGAATTTAATGAAAAGATAAATCAAGTAATTTATGTATCAGCAACTCCTGGTGATTATGAACTAGAGCTTACTAACAATACCTTTGTTGAAAGTATTATTAGACCAACTGGACTACTTGATCCTACTATAGAGGTTAGAAAAACCGAAAATCAAATTGATGATCTTATTAATGAAATAAATATTAGGGTAAATAAAAATGAAAGAGTTTTAATAACAACCCTAACAATAAGAATGTCTGAAGAACTAACTAATTATTTAAAAGAACTAAATATTAAAGTAGCCTATCTTCATAGTGAAGTAAAAACCTTTGAAAGATTAAAAATAATAAGAGACCTAAGACTAGGTAAATATGATTGTATAGTCGGAATAAACCTACTTAGAGAAGGACTTGATATTCCAGAAGTAAGTTTAATCGCAATACTTGATGCTGATAAACAAGGATTCTTAAGAAGTAACCGAAGCTTAATTCAAACAATCGGAAGAGCAGCTCGAAATCAAAATGGTCATGTTATCATGTACGGTGATAAAATAAGTGATGCAATGAAAAATGCAATCGATGAAACAAATAGAAGAAGAAAAATACAAGAAGAACATAATAAAAAACACAATATTACACCAACAACAATCGTAAAAGAAGTAAGAGACCTTATCTCAAATGAAATAAAAGAAGATACAACCGAGAAATTAAGTGCTAAAGAGAAAAAAGATCTTATCAACTCTATTGATAGAGAAATGAGAAAAGCAGCAAAAGACCTAGACTTTGAAAGAGCAATGGAACTAAGAGATATATTATTCGAATTAAAAAGTAGTAAATGAATACTACTTTTTCTATAACTTACTTTTTATTATAAATAATCTTTTTATATATTTCCATTATTAAGAGTAGTGGGATAGACATAATAAATAGTCCGAGTAGGTGCGAGGTTGGTATATCAGTTATTTGTAAAAACTTAGCAAATATATCAAATTTCATAACTATTATTTGAAGTATTAAAGCTCCTATTATTGATAATGCTAAAAATTTATTATCAAACGGAACTTTAAAGGTACTTCTTTTTTCACTTCGACAATTTAAAACATGAATATTTTGCATAAAGACCATAAGTGTCATTATATAAGTTCTTGCTAATGTTATGTTTATATTTTTACTCATTAAATATACCCAAAATCCATAAACAGTTAGTCCGATAATTAAACCTGATACTAATACTTCAAAAAATAAATCATTGTTAAATATTGCTGACTCTGGACTTGTAATTTCTTCTTTTAAAATTTCATCTTCTCCTTTTTCAAAGGAAAGAGCAATATCTTGAAGTCCATCAGTTACTATATTAAGCCACAGCAGTTGAATAGCTATTAAAGGTATTGGTAAATTAGCAGCAATTGCCAATATAAAGAATAAGACCTCTCCTGCTCCGCAGGATAAAAGTAAATAAACTATTTTTCTTATATTACTATAAGCTACTCTTCCTTGTTTTACTCCTTCTACTATTGAGTTAAAGTCATCATCTAAAATAATCATATCAGCCGTTTCTTTAGCAACATCAGTACCACTTCCCATAGCTATACCAATATTAGCTGATTTTATTGCTGGAGCATCATTTACTCCATCACCTGTTACCGCAATAAATTCACCTTGTCTTTTATATGATTCTACGATTGCTAGTTTTTCAAGTGGAGTTATTCTTGCAAAGACACTTTTTTCTTTTACAAAGTTATCAAAAGCTTTTTCTCCCTTTTTTAAATATTCATTTACTTCAGCTGGTGTTGCCACTTCACTTTCTTCTTTAATTAAATTTAATTCTTTAGCAATATTAGCAGCTGTTAGAGGATGATCTCCTGTTATCATTACTACTTTAATACCAGCTGTTTTACATTCATTTACAGAAATAGATGCTTCTTTTCTTATCGGATCAATAAAACAAACAAAGCCTGAAAAAGATAAATCAGGAATATCTTTTTCGGTTTTTAATTCATTTATATTTACTTTAGATTCAGCAAGTGCGATTACTCTGTAACCCTCACTTGCTAATTTTGAATTTTGTTTGATTAATTTTTCTTTATCGATAGGCACTTCTTTTCCACTTATAGTCATTTTACTAGAGAATGTTAATACTTTTTCTAGTGATCCTTTTACAGTTAAGTAGTTATTATTGTTTTCTTTGTAAAGAGCTGCTGAGAATTTATTTTCTGATTCATATGGTATTTCAGAAATTACTTCAAAATTATATTTTACTTTGTTTTTTAGACCAAGAGCTAAAAAAGCAACATCAATGGTATCTCCAAAATATGTATATTTATTATGCTCTAGCATAAGCTGCCCTTCATTGTTAATAACTCCCTGTTTAATAACATTATCTACTTCTTTTTTATTTTTATTATTTGTTTTAACTATTCCCTCGTTATTATAACCAACACCAGTAATTTCTACTTCTTCGCTTGATGGAAGAACTATTTTTTTAGCTGTTTGCTCATTTAAAGTTAGAGTTCCAGTTTTGTCACTTGCAATAACGGTGCAGCTTCCTAGGGCTTCAACTGAGTTTAATTTTTTTACAATAACATTTTTCTTTGACATTCTCGTTGAAGATACAGTTAGTGCTAGAGTTAAAGCAAGGGGAAGACTCTCTGGCATAGCAGAAACTGAAAGAGCTATTACTGATAAAAATATTTCTTTACCTGGCATGTTTTTAGCATATAAAAGAAGTGATATTATTAAGCCTACTACTATTATTAAAAATGCTATTTGTTTTGAAAGTTTATTTACTCTTATAGTTAGAGGTGACAGTTCTTCTTCCATTTGAGTTACTGCATCAGATATTTGACCAACTTCTGTATAAGTGCCTGTTTTAATTACTACTGCTTTTGCTCTTCCTCTTAAAACAACGGTTCCTGCAAAGACAATATTATTTTGACTTGATATTGCTATATTTCCTTTTAACATATTAGACGTTTTAGTTACTCCAGTACTCTCACCTGTTAATACTGATTCATCTATTGATAAATTTTTAGTTTCTAAAATTCTCATATCAGCACCTATTTTATTTCCTGATTCAAGTAGCGCTATATCTCCTGGTACAAGCTCACTTGATAGTACCATTATTTCCTTTCCATCTCTTATTACTTTAGTTTTATATTTAATTAATTCTTTTAATGCATCAGTTTTTTTTAGTGCTTTTAATTCTTGAGTAACTCCTAAGGTTACATTTAAAATAACAATTGAAATAATTGCTATGCATTCATAGTAATCTCTACTTATTAATGATGAAAGTGATGCTATTATTAAAATAATTGTAATTGGATTTTTTATTTCATCAAAAGCCATTTTAATAATACTTCTTTTAGGTTCTTTATTAAATTCATTTTTACCATATTTTTCTAGTCTTTTTATTACTTCTCCATTACTTAGACCTTTATCTGTTGTATTTAACTTTTCTAATACTTTATTTTTACTTAAATTATAATATTTCATTAAATTCTCCTTGCTATTATTTATTATAACATTTTTGCAAATTAAAAAAATGTTTGATTTAAACATTTTTATACTTAATTTCGGTCATTTAATATAGCAAGTAACCTTACTAACTCTAGAGCACTTGCAAGAACTCCAGCAACATAGGTATAAGCCGCTGCTTTAAGCATTTTATCTACTCCAGTAAGTTCGGTAGTATTGGCAAGTTTTAATTTCTCTATTTCTGCTTTTGCTCTAGTGCTTGCGTTAAATTCAACAGGCAGTGTTACTAGTTGAAAAATTAGTCCAAGTGCTACTAGTACTATTGATACCCAAAGTAGATCTGCTAGCTGAAATAATATACTTAAAATTAATATTCCATAAGCAAGTTTTGTTCCTAGATTAATAAATGGAAAGATAAAGCTTCTCATTCTCATAAAGAAGTATCCTTCTTTATCTTGAATTGCATGTCCACATTCATGAGCAGCAATAGCAAGTGATGCTATGCTTGTTCCATTATAAACATCTTTTGAGAGTCTAACGGTTTTTCTTGCAGAGTCATAGTGATCACTCATTGTTCCATTTGTTGATACGATATACATTTGTTTTAAGTCATTATCATCAAGTATTTTTCTTGCTACATCATAACCAGTTATATTTTTACCATTTTCAATATCATGGTATCTCTTATATGATGATGTAACAAATATTTGAGCTACTAGTGGTATTGCTAGTATCAATAATATATATACTAAATGTTCCATTAATTAATTACTTCCTTCCTTATATACTGTTCCATCTTTTGTATCTATTAATATAATTCCTTTTTCTTTTAATTCATCTCTTATTGAATCTGCTAGTTCAAAGTCTTTTCTTTTTTTAGCATCATCTCTTGATTTAATAAGAGCCATTATATTATCATGATTTTCACTTTTTTCTTTTTTTAGTAAATCTAAACTAAATACTTTATCAAAGTCATGAATAAGTTCTATTTTAGTAAAATCATTTACCATTTCATTCTTAAGTAAATCATATAGTACGGTCATAGCATTAGCAGTATTTAAATCATCTTTTAAAGCAGAAGTAAATTTACCTGTATAGTGATTAAAAGCTGCTTCATCTAAATCACCAGTTCTTTTTAAAAGAAAGATTCTTTTTTTAAGTTTTTTAAAAGCTTGCTCTGCGGAATTAAGTGATGTATATGAAAACATTAATTGTTTTCGGTAATGACTATTTAAGCACATATATCTAAAAGCAAGTGGATCATATCCCTTCTCTTTTAGTACTGATACTGTTAAAGTAGCACCTTTACTTTTACTCATTTTACCAGTTTCATCAATTAAATGTTCATTATGAAACCAGTAATTACACCATTTATGCCCAACAAATGCCTCACTTTGAGCAATTTCATTTGTATGATGCGGGAATATATTATCAACACCACCACCGTGAATATCTACATACTCACCAGCATGATGAATACATATTCCCGAGCACTCTATATGCCATCCTGGATAACCTTCACCCCATGGTGATTCCCATTTTAATTCTTGATCATCAAATTTTGATTTTGTAAACCAAAGAACAAAGTCAGCTTTATTTTTTTTATTTACATCACAGTCTACTCCTTCTCTAGCTCCAACAAGTAGATCTTCTTCTTTATGATTAGTTAGTTGATAGTAGTTATGTAATTTAGATGTATCAAAATATACATTACCACCAGCAAGGTATGCGTATTCTTTATCTATTAAAGTAGTTATCATTTTAATATAAGTATCAATATGTCTAGATGCTGGAGATACTACTTCAGGTACTTTATTATTTACTAAATCAAAGTCATGAAAAAACCTTTCAGTATAATATGTTGCGATGTCCATTACTGATTTATTTTCTTTTTTAGCACTTAGAACCATTTTATCTTCACCATAGCAGTCATCACCTGTTAAGTGACCTACATCAGTTATATTCATGATTCTATTTACTTTGTAACCTAAAAATCTTAAGGTCTTGTCTAAAACATCATGTCCAATATAATTTCTCATATTACCAATATGCTGGTCATTATATACTGTTGGACCACATGTATAAAAAGTTACTTTTCCTTCCTCATTAGGAACAAACTTTTCAACTTTTTTAGTTAGGGTATTATAAAACTTCATAACTTCCTCCAATATATATTTTAACACTTTTATTTAGCAAATAAAAGGTCTTTCTCTTTAGTAAACCCAATGTTACATTTATTTGTATTGTCCATTATAAAGATTGTTGTGTTATTTAAGAGTAGTTTTTCATTTTTACTATTGGTTATATATCCATCATTTATCATTGTTTGAATTATATTATAAATTACTCTTCCTGCTTCTTCAAAGTTTTTAAAAAGAATTATTGAATGAGGATTTTCATTTATTTCATTATATAAATAATCATTTGCGAGTAATTTATTTAAACTATATTCATCATTATATTCTATGCAGTTTATATCAATTAAATTTATATTTAATTCACTGGAGATAGTATTTAATATATCTTCTTTTACACCTTTATCTTCTCCATATAAAACCATATGTTTATTTTGTTTTTTAGCTTTTATTATATTTATAATATTTCTTATAATTTCTTCATTATATTTTTCAGAAAGTTTATTTTTAATTAATTCAAATCTTTCATTTTCAATATTAAATATATTAGTTCTTGAATAAATAACACTTTCAATATCTTTTTTAGTAATTATATTATTTTCAACATTATTAAATCTTTCTAAAGTTTTTTTAGAACAAACGGTATCTAATATATCAATACATTTATCAGGATTATATAAATTAGGAAGATATATATCACAAAGTTTAATTAAAGATCTAATAGTAGATGCATTAATTTTTAAATCATAATGTTTTTCAAAATTAGTTTTAACTTTCATTAAAATATATTCCATATCTTTAAGTGATGGTTCATTGATAGTGATAGTGGCAAAGCGTCTAGTAAGTGCTGCATCTTTTTTAATACTTGAGTTATATTCTTCAGTAGTAGTAGCTCCTATTACTGATAAGTCCCCTCTAGCAAGATAGGGCTTTAATATATTACCAGCATCAATAGAGCCATCAGATGATCCTGTTTTAACAATATTATGAATCTCATCAATAAATAAAATAATGTTTTTGTTATTAATTACTTCTTTAATTAAATTATTTACTCTTTCTTCAAATTCACCACGATATTTAGTACCTGCTATTAAGGTACTAGAATTAATTAAAATAATTTCCTTTTCCTTTAAAGCATCAGGAACTGTTCCTTTTTTAATTCTTTTAGCAAGTTCTTCAACAATAGCAGTTTTTCCTACACCTGCTTTACCTATTAACAATGGATTATTTTTCTTTCTTCTAAGAAGTATTTCCATAATATCAAGCATTTCTTTTTCTCTTAAAAGAATTTTATCATCATCTAATTTTTCATTTAAGTTAATACCAAATTCATAAACAAGTTTAGGAGTTTTAATTTCTTTACTAATTATATTTATATCTATTCCCATATTATCAATTATTTTAAGAGCAATACCATCAGTTTCATTAATAAGGGTTTCAAAAAGAATAAGTTCATCTAATTCTTTGTTACTTTCAAGAGAATAATCATAGGCTTTACTAATTATTAATTTAAGAAGTGGTGTATATAATACTGTTTCACTTTTTTTAGAAGCACTTCCTACTATATCAAGTAATTCTTTTTTAAAAGAATTATATGTTAAGTTATATTTAGTGCATATTTCTTTTACTTTTTTAGTCTTTAAGAGTGATAGTAAAAGATGTTCAGTTCCTACATAGGGATGTCTTAAATTAAACATCTCACTTTCAGCATTTTTTAAAATATTATTTACTACATGATTATGACATTTATTCATAAAAAAATCCTCCTTATATATTTTATGTATATCATGAGGATTTTAGTAAGCTTTTATTCAGCTGCGTTCAATTTTTAATTTATCAGCAATAGTTGCGATAAATTCAGAATTTGTCGGTTTAGCACGGTCATAATCAACCGAATGACCAAAAATTTCTTCCATTAATTCATAGTCGCCTCTGGTCCAGCTTACTTCGATTGCATGGCGAATAGCCCTTTCTACTCTGCTTGTTGTAGTATCATACTTAGACGCGATTTCAGGATATAATTCCTTAGTAATAGCTCCAATCATTGAAGGATCATTATACATTAAACTTACTCCATCTCTAATGTACATATAACCTTTTATGTGTGAAGGAATTCCGAGTGAGTGAAGAAGAGTTGTAATTGCTTGTTTTAAGTCTTTTTCTTGAACTACTAGTTCATCGGACTGACTTTTAATCGTGCTTATTATATGATTTTCAAGTGCCTCGTGTTTAAAAGGTTTGAGCATATAATAATTTACTCCTACTTCAGTACATTTCTTAATACTTTCTAGAGAGTTCATTCCAGTAATCACAATACTTTTCTTATGAATCTCCCTTTTCTTTAACTCCTCAAGAACACTTAGCCCATCCATACTAGGAATTATTAAATCCATTACTATTAAATCATAATCATTTTCTTTAAGTATTAATTGATTTAATGCTTCCTCTCCATCATAGGCATGTCCTTTTACTTCTATTACTGCGTGATTTTTAAAATACTCTTTTACTTCTCTAACAACTTCTCTGTTGTCATCAACCATAAAAATGCGTATCTTATTTTCCATTTTCTTTCCTTTCTAATACTACACGCTATGATAATTATAGTATATAAAGTGTCAATAATCTAGGAAAGGTTTTGTCTAATAGTGTCAAGTATTGTCAACTTAAAGAATATTATGTCGAAAAAAAAGAATGCTTTCACATTCCTATATTACTTCTATGATTAATAGTTCTCTCTAATATATTATTAAGTGCTGATTCAGTAAATGGTTTTCTAAGTATATCAACAATCGGAAACTTAAAAGCATTTAAGTTTATTTCAACTGAATCAGTACCAGTAATAATAGATACCGGAACCTTACTAAATAAATTATTTTCTTCCATGTATTCAAGAACTTTAAAACCATCAACCTTAGGCATATTTAAATCAAGTAAGAAACCAACAATATTATATTGATTACACTCCTTTAAATAATTAATAGCTTCCTGTCCATCTTTAGCAGTTAGAATATTATATTTATTAGAAAAAGCTTTTTCAACAATTTTAATAATAATCTCAGAATCATCAGCAACTAATATAGTTGGAGTATGAGTTTCATTTATAGTTTGAGTTTCATTAATATTAGGTACATCACCACTTTGATTACTAGATGATTTTAAATACTCTCTAACAACATTAACAATTCTGTTTGCTTCATTAATTAAAGCATTATAATTCTCATTAACAAAAATAGTATTATTAGCCTTACTCTCAAGCTCATGAGCATAAGATAAATCAGCAAGTAAAGTAAATCCAAAATACCTAGCATCACTTTTTAAAGAATGAACCAAGATAGCATAATTATCCATATCATTCATTTCTTTAAAATGAGAAATTTTATACAACTTATTCTCAATCTCAGCCATAAAATCACCTAGTGAATCATCATACATATTAATGTCACCAAATAACTCAAGACTTTTCTGTAAATCTACTCCATTATTAACTAAAATACTTTGATCTTTCATAAAACCATCCTTTACTATCTATAGTATATCACTTTTTTAACTTATATTGGAAGTTAATTTAAATTACTAAGTGGAACTCAGAAAATAGTTATCCCAACTATTTCTGGGCATTATATAATTTTATCCCTGAAAAAGCCAGAATATATCTAGCTATATAAATAACATATTAACTTTGCTTACTCATATAACTAGAAATATAATTTCAAAACTATTGCCAGTTATTAATTCTTGTTGAAATTTTTTTTGCGCGCCGCCCGTGTGCTCCTATCGTTCCGATAGAGGCACACCGGCGGCTATTGCTCG
>DUUS01000125.1 GCA_012841465.1 Mollicutes bacterium | reverse complement strand
GTATGTGATATAATTTATTATATAGGTGGTAAGATGGAGTTTATAGAGATTCAAGATTGTACAAAAGTATATAAAAATGGTGTAACTGCTCTTTCTGATGTTAATTTAAGTATTAAGAAGGGTGACTTTGTTTTTGTAATAGGTCATACTGCTAGTGGAAAGAGTACTTTAATAAAATTATTATACCGTGAAGAGAAGCCTACTAAGGGTAAGGTTTTTGTTGGTGGAGTAGATGTTGCTAAGCTGAGAAACAGTAAGGTTTATAAATTAAGAAGAAAAGTTGGAATTGTATTTCAAGATTTTAAATTACTTCCTAAACTTACTGTATATGAAAATGTAGCATATCCGCTTGCTAGTTATGGAATGAAAACAAGTGAGATAAGACCTCTTGTTCTTGCTGCTCTTGAGCAGGTTGGTTTAAAAGATAAAACAAGAAGTTTTCCAGATCAGTTATCTGGTGGAGAGCAACAAAGAGTTTGCATCGCTAGAGCGATTGTTAATAAACCCAGATTATTAATTTGTGATGAGCCTACTGGTAATTTAGATCCAGAGACTTCTAAAGAAATTATGGATTTAATTAATCGTATTAATAAAGAGCTTGGTACAACTGTTGTTATGGCTACACATGCTAAGGATATAGTTAATCGTATGAAGAAGAGAGTTATTGTGATGAAAGAAGGATTAATTGAAGGGGATCATTTAAAAGGGGGATATAAAGTTAATGAGAGTGTTTAGAATTATAGGTCGTAGTATTACTAGTAGTTTTAAAAGTATTTTTAGAAATTTTAGTTTAAGTATGGCATCAATTACATGTACTGTTATTACTTTGTTATTAGTTTCGATTGGTATTTTACTTTCATATAACATTAATAATATTACTAAAGATATTGAAAATGAACTTACTATTGTAATATTAATGGATAAGGAAGTAACTGAAGAAGAGATTAAAGAAACAGAAGGAATTATTAAAAATATAGATAATATTGATACTGTAGTATTTAATTCAAAAGATGAAATAAAAGATCATTTAGCTAGTCAAAGTGATACTTATGCAAAGATAGTTGAATCATGGGGAGATGATGAAAATCCACTTCAAGATTCATTTGTAGTTACTGTTGAAAATATTAAAGATATTAATGAAACAGCTACAACACTTAGAAATTTAGATTATGTTGATGTAGTAAGATATGGAGAAACTATGGTTAATAAACTTATTAATACCTTTGATGGTATTAAAAATGGTACTATAGTTTTAGTAGTTGCTTTAATACTTGTAACGACATTTTTAATCGGAAATACCATTAAAATTACTATTCATGCTAGAAAAAATGAAATAGATATTATGAGATTAGTTGGTACAAGTAACACTGTAGTTAAAATGCCATTTATAATTGAAGGATTTTTACTAGGAGCAATTGGTTCTATTCTTCCAATTTTAATAACAATCTTAGGGTATAGTTATTTATATGATCATATGGATTCAGTAGGTATGAGTAATATCTTAAATGTTATAAGACTGGCTCCACCTAATACAATTGTATATCACACTTCTTTAATACTATTTGTATCAGGATCTGTAATTGGTATGTTTGGTAGTGTCAGAGCTGTAAGGAGGTATTTAACAATATAATGAAAAGGATAAAAATATTATTAGTTTTCTTATTAGCATTCTTAGCTATAACACCAGTAGCATCAGCAGCTTCTGCTGATACTCTAGCAGGTCTGAGAAAAGAGTTAAATGCTCTTAAGGCTAAAAAAAGTGATGCAGATAGAAAGACTGCTCAAACAAGAACTGAAATCAATAATGCTAAGGCTGGGGTTTTTAATTCTCAAGAAGAAATAAAAAAGAATCAAAATTTAATTGATGAAGCTAAAATTGAAATTGAAGCTCTTAATATAGAAATAGCTAAAACCGAAGAAAACATTAAGAAATTAATGAGTGCTGAGCAGCTTATCTCAGGAGATAATATTTATCTTGACTATGTTTTCAATGCAGAGAGTTATGCTGATTTAGTATATCGCTATGCAATTATCGAGCAGGTTGCTACTCATAATAAAGAGCAAATCGAATCTTTTGAAGAAAAAATTGATTATAATAAAAAACTGCAGACAGAACTTGCAGAAAAAGAAATAGAGTTAAATAAAAAGATTTTAGAACTTGAAAAAAACATAGCATCTTTAGGTAGTAAATATAGTGAAATAACTGAGATTACTATGGATATTAAAGATGAAATCAGTTCAACTCAAGAGTTAATTAATTATTTAGTAAAAATTGGTTGTAAAGAAAATGAAAATATAACTTCATGTATGACAGTACATGGAGATATAGGATTTTCAAGACCACTAATATCAGGAAGAATTACTAGTCGTTTTGGTTACCGTACTCACCCAGTAACAGGTGCTAGACAAAGCTGGCATGGTGCTGTAGATATTGGTGGAAATCCTGAAGGTACAAATGTTTATTCATCTGCTAATGGAACTGTTGGTAAAATAGTAACCAAATCAAAATGTGGTGGAAATCAAGTTTATGTTCATCATAATATAGCTGGAGTATTATATACAACTGCATATTTCCATTTACTTGATATTAAAGTAACTATTGGACAGAGTGTTACTCGTAATACTGTTGTTGGTACTATTGGTGGTGGAAGAAGAACCCCATGGGATGGTTGTTCTACTGGACCTCATCTTCACTTTGTAATTGCTAAAGGATGGTATGGTACTAGTTGCAGTGGTGATTGTTATTCAAGTTATACAACTTTTGATAGAGTTAAAGCTATTGACCCGGTTAAAGTATTAAATTTACCAAATAGCTGGACTAGAAGATAGACTAAAATGTTTATCTTTTTCTTTTCTTGAATAAAGATTGATAGTTTATTATAATATGTAAAGAAAAGGTGATCAAATGAAAAACATTGTTGTTTTCGGTGGTGGAACTGGAATGAGTCAGCTTCTTAGAGGACTTAAACTATTTCCATTAAATGTTACTGCTGTTGTTTGTGTATCAGATAGTGGTAGTAGTACCGGTATTTTAAGAGAAATATATGATATACCTGCTGTTGGAGATATTTCTAAAGTATTATTAAATGTTAGTAATATGGATGAAGATTTAAAAGATTTATTAAATTATCGAATAAAGAGTTCAAATGGATGCGAATTTAATCATTCAATTAAAAATTTAATATTAACTGCTCTTATTGATTTAAAAGGAAGTTTAAGCGAAGCAGTAATTGAATTTTCTAAAATATTTAATATTGATGGAACTGTTCTTCCTTTAACTGAAGATAATGTTAATTTAATGGCTCTTACCGCTGATGGAGAAACTATAATAGGAGAAGCAAATATTACTGAAGCTAAAAAAACCATCGCAAGTATTTGGTACGATAAAGAATTTAAAGTAAATAGTAAAGTAATAAATGCAATTAAAAATGCTGATTGTATAATCTTCCCGCCAGGAAGTTTATTTACAAGTATTCTTCCTCATTTAATGGTGCCTGATGTAGTTGATGCTATTAATGAAAGTAAAGCTAAAAAATTATATGTCTGTAATTTAGTTACCCAGCCAGGTGAGACTACTAATTTTACTGTAAGTGATCATTTAAAAATTATTAGTAAAGCACTAAGAGATAAAAATGTTGATACTGTAATTGCTAATAAAGCTAAAATATCTAAAACAATTAGTAATAAATATCAAACCGCCGAACAAAAACTACCTGTAGTTTATGATGAAGATGAAATTATTAAATTAGGTGTAAAACCAATTGCTGATAATTTATATGTAATTGAAAATAATATTATCAGGCATGATTATTTAAAAACAGCATATTTAGTTTATTCTTATTTAATGGGAGATAAATAATGAGTTTTACTACTTTAATAAAAGATGAAATAACTAAAGAAGAAGGATTAGAATCACTTACTGCTCTTCATTCTTATATTAAGTTTAATAGTACCATCACAAAAGATAAATTATCTATCTTCGTAGAAAACGCATCAGTTGCTAGGTGGCTATATAAAGTAATTAAAAGTAATTATAATATAGATGTTGTTTTAATCTTTAGAGTAATTAAAAGATTTAAAACAAGAAATTTATATATACTTGAGATAAAAGAAAAATTAAATTTAATCAAAGCTGATTCAAAAGATATCTTAAATAATATCAAAGTTGGAAGTAATGAAGAAAAACTAGCCTTCTTAAAAGGAGTATTTTTATCATGCGGAAGTATAAATGATCCTAAAACAAATCAATACCATTTAGAGTTCTTAGTAAAAGAAAAAAAAGATGCTACTTTAATAAATGAAATACTTTTATCTTTTAACTTTAATAGTAAAATATTAAAAAGAGAAAGAGAATATATGGTCTATATAAAAAAGAGTGAAAACATCAGTGACTTTATTAAAGGAGTTGGAGCTACTAATGCACTATTTTACTTTGAAGATATCAGGATTTATAAGGATCATAAAAATATGGTAAACAGGTTAAATAACTTTGAACAAGCAAATATGGAAAAGTCTTTAAAATCAAGTAAAACTATTATGGATAATATAAACTATTTAGAAAAAAATGACCTCTTAGGTTTATTTGAAGAAAGAACTAAAGAAATAATCGAATATAAAAAGAAATATCCAGATACTACATTAAATGAACTAGCTGAAATAATAACACTTGAAACAAATAAAAAAATAACTAAATCGGGAGTAAATCATCACTTTAGAAAAATAAGTGAGCTGATTGAAAAAGATACTAAATAATAGAGTCGATTAAACCATATTTAATTGCCTCATCCGCACTTAAATAATAATCTCTTTCCGTATCTTTATTTATTTTATTAATAGTTTGACCACATAAAGAAGCTAAAATCTTATTTAGTTTCTTTTTTATAATTAAAATTCTTTCAGCCTGTATTTTAATATCACTAGCTTGACCTTGAGCACCACCTAAAACTTGATGAATCATAATTTCACTGTTCTTAAGAGAATATCTTTTACCCTTAGTGCCTGCTGCTAGAATAATAGCAGCCATAGATGCGCATAGTCCGGTTGCTACAGTTGAAACATCACTTTTAATATAATTCATGCAATCATATATAGAAAGACCAGCAGTAACCGAACCTCCTGGACTATTTATATATATTGATATATCATCACTAGAGACTGAATCTAAATATAATAATTGACTAATTATTAAATGACTCATGCTATCAGTAATTTCTCCATTAATAAAAATAATTCTATCTTTAAGCAATTTAGAATATATATCATAAATCTTTTCACTACCAAAATTTCTCTCAACAATATTTGGAATTATCATTTTCTCTCCTATATCTATTGTAAAGAAAAGAGAGTAAAAATATACATAATAAAAG
>DUUS01000020.1 GCA_012841465.1 Mollicutes bacterium | reverse complement strand
TATTCCTCGGGTAGGTTTTTATAGATTGCTTCTTGAATATCTGTAAACTTAACTATATGAACCTTTATATAACCACTATAATTAGTTAATGTTTTAGCAAGCTCAAGTACTTTATTTTTGGCATTTTCACTTGTATGAGGTGGACTTTCAAAATAAACAGCTTCTAAGCGAATTCCTCTTTTTAAAGCAAGGTATCCTGCTACTGGAGAATCTATTCCCCCACTTAGCATTAATGTTGCTTTACCAAGAGTTCCGACTGGATAACCACCTAGTCCTTTTATTTTATCAAAGTAGATATAAGTTTTTTTATTTCTTACTTCAACATTTATTTCAAGTTCAGGATTATGAACATCTACTTTTATATCTTTAATATTTTTAAGGACGAGTGATCCTAGTTTTTGGTTTAATTCCATACTATTTATTGGATAGTTTTTATTACTTCTTTTACTAATTATTTTAAAGGTTTTAAATTCTTTTTCTTTTAATAATTCAAGTAATGTTTTAGTAATATCTTCATAAACATTACCTTTTATTTCATAAGCAATATTAATTTCATGAATACCAAAGATGTTTTTTAACTTTTTTATAACGCTTTCTATATCATCACTATAGATAAACATTCTTCCATGGTCATATTCTATATGAGCATTTTCTAAAGTTTCTTTTATATTATTTTTAAGAGTACTGATAAAAAAAGAGATATTATCTTTTTTAGTTGTTAACTCTCCATATTTTATAATTATTAATTTTTTCATAAACCCTCCTTTGAAAGATTACTTAAGTTTTTATAAACTTCATCAAAAGCATTTAAAAATGTATTTATCTCATCAACACTTGTTAGATGAGAAATACTTATTCTAAGTGTAGTAAGAGCCCTTACTTTATCATTATAAATATTATAAACAGCAGCACTTATCTTTCCACTTGAGCAAGCTGTATTACTTCCAATATAAATATTATACTTATTTAATGCATTTATAAAAGTATCAGACTTGATATTCATTAAGCTTATATTTAAAATATGAGGTATTGAATATTTAGTTTTATTAATTAATACATTTGGATACTTTTCTAAATGAGTTACAATTTTATTATTTAGTTTTTCTATTTTTATTTCTTTTTTATTTAAGTCATTAGTAGATAGTCTGATTGCTTTAGAAAATGAAGCAATTAATGATAGTGGTGGTGTTCCAGGTCTTAAATCATTTGAGCCATGAATAAGTGGATTAACTAGAGTTCCTTCTTTTTTATATAAAATCCCAATACCTGGTGGTCCATATATCTTATGTCCGCTCATTGAAGCAAGATCTACATCAGATAGATTAATAGGTATTTTTCCTAGAGCCTGGGTCATATCACTGTGGAGAAGCGTGCGATGATTTTCTTTAGTGATTATTTGTTTAATTGTTTTAAGTGGCTGCCTTATTCCCATTTCACTATTAACCGCACAGATACTTACTAGAATAGTATTATCAGTAATTAAACTTTTTAAATGATCAAAATCAATAATACCATCAGCATCATTTTTGACATAATCTACTTTAAAACCACTACGCTCTAAAAACTTAACTATTCCATAAATAGAATCATGTTCTAGTTTAGAAACAATAATGTGATTTCCTTTATTACGATT
>DUUS01000124.1 GCA_012841465.1 Mollicutes bacterium | reverse complement strand
ATAATGGTTGTGGAATAATAACAATAGCTCAAAAAGATATAGAAACATTTTATGAAAAGCTAATTAAATTCTATGAAACCGGAAAAGATAATGACTTGAAAAAGTTTATTTATAATAATTGTATTGATGGTCTGGATTTATAATTAAAACTAAATAGAAACTCAAAATCCGAGTTTTTTTTATTTGATACTAAAGTAAATTAAAAGTTTTTATGTCTATTATATGTTAAAATAGTTATAGAAAGATAGGTTTATTTTTAACAAGGAAAGGTATATATGCTTAATAATGTTATTAAAGAATTTGAAAAGTTTATTTTAAATTATGATTTAAATGATTCTAGAATTAAATATAAATATGATCACTCATATAGAGTTATGGATATTAGTGAAACTATTGCTAAAGCCATAAACTTAAGTGATGAAGATATTATTCTTGCTAAGATAATAGCTCTCCTTCATGATGTAGGAAGATTTGAGCAGCTTAAAGTATATAATAGCTTTGTAGACCATGAGTCAATAGATCATGGGCTTTTAGGCTCTAGTATGCTTTTTAAAGATAATTTAATAAGATCTTTTATTAAAGATAATAAATACGATGAAATAATTAAAAAAGCAATAATAAACCATAATAAACATAAAGTAGAAGAAGGCTTGAATGAAAAAGAATTACTACATGCTAAAATAATTAGAGATGCTGATAAAATAGATATTTTAATGGCTAAAGCAACAGGTTTATTAAAACAAAATAATAATGTTTTAGAAACAGACATTATAAGTGATGAGATATATAATGATTTTTTTAAAGAAGAAACGATAAATAATACTAAAAGAAAAACCTCACTTGATAAATGGATATCTCAGTTTGCATTTATATTTGATATTAATTATAGTTGTAGTTTAAAAATAATTAAAGAACATAAATATATAGAAACTATCTTTAATAGTATATCCTTTAAAAATAAAGAAACTATTAAAAGAGTAGAAAAGATAAGAGAATTTACTATGGATTATCTTAATAAAAATTAAAACTTTTTATCGACAAAAGTATCATGCCTTAGTTTAATTAATTCTTCTTTTATTTTGATAATTTCTTCTTCTAAATTAGAACTTTCTATAATAGGTTTTATATTTGTGTGTTTATTTTGTTTTCTTTGAAGAGTACTTGACTGAGCATTAATAGTAAGAATAACTTGTCCTAGAAGCTCCATAAAGTTACCAAGAGAGTTTTGCTGATCTACAGTCAGTGTTGTTGAAATGGCAAAACCAAGAATTGATGCTATTAATGAAAATTCATAGGGATTTAAAGAAAAAAGCCATGTTGATAGTGACTTAAAATCTTGATTTGCAAATTCATTATAAGCATTATTATTCATAAATTTATCTAATCCTTGCCATGATAATTTTATGAAACATAGATAAATTAATACTATTATAAAACTTTCTATTAAATTAAAGAATTAAATAATCAAAGAATTTAAAAATTATGATATGATAAATATATGAATCAAGAAAAAGTTGGAAATTTAATTAAAAAAATTAGGTTAGATAATAATTTAACCCAAAAAGAATTTGCTGAAAAGTTTGGTGTTACCTACCAAGCTGTTTCTAAATGGGAAAATGGTAAAAATCTTCCCGATATAGAAACCTTAAAATTAATATGTGATACTTATAATTATAATATTAATAATTTTTTAGAAGGGAATAATGAAAAGAAAGTAAATTATATATTATTAT
>DUUS01000123.1 GCA_012841465.1 Mollicutes bacterium | reverse complement strand
CGAAGGGCGTCCTTGAGTGAGTTAAATATAAGAAGCAAAAATCAACTATTTCGTTATGCTATAGTAGAGAGAGGAAATAGGGCTGCGAGCTCGGTGGCTGAAAGCCACAAGAGCCTGCAGTCGGGAAGATTTTTTTGCAGGCTGTCGAGTAACTTTGAAATATGGCTATGCTATATTTCAGGTTATATGAGCAAGTATAGGTAATATATTTGCTCATATAGCTAATGGCAGCGACGATGGTTGCTTTTTATATCTGCTTTGTCGGAACTTACTTGTACTATTCTTTCAGACCTACTTTGATCCCGACCTCTGCACTAATTCCTTTTACTTAATGATAATTTCCAGAAACTTATCACATTACTGTGCCCTCATAGTAATTTCAAGCGAAAATAAATGTGCTTAACTAATAAAAAGTTAAGTCCTTTTTAAATATCTTAATATTCTGTTTATTTAAATTTCAATTTATTGTTTTTATTTATGCAAGAGATGTCGAAATATGATATAATCATATAATAAAGGACTGGTATTTATGATTAAGATTAAAAATGCTTTTCTTAAGTTATCTACTACTCAAAAAATCTTTTTTTCTTTATCATTATTAGTGCTTATATTTTCACTTAGTGCATTAATACCAACTCTTTCTAAATTAATAAGTGGTACTAGAGGTTCTACTAAAGTTATTTGGGATGGAACTATTGCTTCATCTTTTAATAGTGGTTCAGGAACTAAAAGTGATCCCTATGTTATAACTGATGGATCAGAACTTGCTTTTTTAAGTTTAAAATTAGAAGATACAAGTTATAATAATAATTATTTTATTATTACTGATAATATTAATTTAAATGAAGGTATTTTTAAATATGAAAATGATGATATCATTTATATTTTAAATGATGAAGTTTTTTATGTTGATAAATATACTAATAAATATTATGAGACAAATGATTTTAGTGATCCTTCCATTGGTACAGTTAACATATTTCCCTCGCTTGAAAATTTTGAAGGAACAATCAATGGAAATTTAAATACTATTTATGGTATGTATATAACAGGTGAAGAAGAAACTGCTCTTTTTAAAAATTTATCTGGAAGTGTAGAAGGATTAATTTTTAAAAATAGTTTAGTCTATGGTGGAAGTGTTACTTCTGGCTTAGTAACTAAAGCAGAAAATAGTATTATTAAAGATATTATTTTTGATGGATATGTAATTAGTGATAGTGATAGAGAAAATACAATTACAAGTATGTTTACTATTGATGATTTTTATGTATCTGAAATAGAAAGAAATATTGATTTTGATAATGAATATTATAACTCTTTAGATATAATAAGCTCTGAGATTAGTGGTGAGTATTTTTCAATAGATAATATTGATTTAACTATCAACGATGAGGAAGTTTTAACTCCTGCATTTAATATTAATTTAGGTACTCAGGTACCTGATGTTATAAATATAAAAGCTTCTTCTACAAATGAAGAAGCGAGCCTTGAGTTCTTTGATATGCAAATAAAAGTAGTATATAAAGATGATATATCATCTGGTATTGTTGGGAGTGCTAATAATACCTTGATTTCTAATGTTGTAAATAAAGGAAGTATTATAGGTAGTAATTTAGCAAGCGGAATTCTTGGTAAAGTAGAAGGTCCTGTAACTATTAATAATTCATATAATGAAGGTTTAATTGAAAGCAGTGGTTCATCTTCTGGTTTAATTGGTTTTATCGAAAATACAACTGATATTATAACAATTAATAATTCTTATAATAGTGGTAATCTTTTAGGTAAAACATCAGGTGGTATTGTTTCGGTTATAAATGACAGCTTTGGTGAAGTTGATATTAAAAATTCATTTAATATTACTGGAAGTCCCCTTGGACTAGTAAAAGGCTCTTTTGTTAATGTAAATAATTCTTATAGTGTAATATATGATGATGACTTTATAGTTAAAGATTTAGATTATTTTTATAATAAAGATAATCTTATAAATGATTTAAAATTTAAAGAATATTTAGAAGAAGATATAGAGAGTGGTTTTATATGGATATATGATTATGAGAATTTTCCTAAATTATATTTTGATTTAGATGAAGAGATTAATCTTCATGTAGGTCCATTTGTATTTAAAGAATTTTATATACCTAATAATAAATATATAAACTATCCAACTGGTTTTACAGTAGATATTGTGAATGATTTTTCTTTAGTGGATAATGTTAGTTATTATTTAAGTAGTGATAATTTAACTAAAGAAGAGTTAAATAATATAAGTGAGTGGGAAGATTTAAACAGTTTAATTCAAATAACTGAAGAAGGATCTTATATAATTTATATAAAGATTCTTGACTATCAAGGTAGAGTTACTTATTTAAACAGTGATAAGATAACTATAGACTTTACTAAACCTGATGCTAGTATTGTTTTAAATGAAGAAATTTGGAATACTTTAAACGAAGATTTAAATGTATTTTATATTAATAATGATGAAAATTTTAAAGTTAAAGTAAATGATGAAATATCTGGCATTAAAGAAGTTAAATATCATATTACAAATAATGTTTTAACAGAGAATGAACTTAATAATTTAGAAGTTTGGACTACCCATGAAAATGGAATTATGATAGAAGTGCCAGGTAAGCATGTTATTTATGTTAAAGTATTGGATAGAGCAGGAAATATAACTTATGTAAATACTGACTTTATTTATTATAATGGTTTTATTGTTACGGCAAGACCAGGTATTAAAAATAATTATCAATTTACTGATATTATAAATATTACTAGTAACTCAAGTGCTACATTTAACTTTAATTATAGTGGTGAGTATTTACCAGGTTTTGAAAACTATAATCGTTTTTTAAAAACAAGTGAGATACTTCCAAGTAATACTAATATTAAATTAATTGATAACTCAAATAATAAAATATATCAGTATATAACTACTAGTGATGATTATGATTATACTTGCGATGAAGAGTGCTTTGCTACTTATCCGTTTACATTATTTAAAGAACTTGGAGTTAAAGAAGATTCTTATTATGAAAATCAAATAACTATTAATGAAGATTTAGTTATAGAAGACTTTACAGTAATATTTGAGTTTAATACAAGTGATGATATAAATGATTTAAAAATACTTTTTGAACTTAATAATAATGAAAATACTATTTCTACATTAAATAATGATGATAAATTAATAAATATATTTACTCATAAATATTTAGATGTAGATGTATCTCATAATTATGAAGGAGAGTCTTTAATATATGGAGTTAATTCAAATTTAAATATTAATATTAATTCTAAAATAAATTATAAAAAAGATAATGATAATATTATATATGATACTTCAAAAGATGATTTAAAACTTGGTTTAAAGATAAGTTTAGTTGATGAAGAAAATAATAGAGTTCACAGAAAGTTCTTAAAAGATTTAATTATTAAAGTTAATAATGAAGATTATATATTTGAGAGTGATAATTATATAAAAGTGCCTCTTGATTATTTAACAAGCGAGCAAGATATATCACTTGAGATAATTACTAATGATAATGTATCTTTGCTTATCGATGGAACTTACTATTTAAAAGTAGAATACATAGCAGCTTTTGATGGAATATATAGTGAAAAATTAAATGGTGATATTACTAATATACCTGTTTTGTCATCTGGGCATGTAGAAAAAAATGATTATTTTAACATTGATATAGATAATAATGTAAATATCCTTTATAAAGAAAGTGATAATAATTATTATGATTTAGAGATTACTAAGTCAAATGGTAGTAAAGTTTTAGTATCACTTTATGAAAAAGAAAACTTAAGTGCCTATGATCAAAGTTATAAATTAGTTGATTTAAACAATTATTTATATGAAGAACTTGTTTTAGAAGATAATAAAAAATATATCTTGGGATCTATAGATGAAGAAATAATAAATGTGGCTTTAAATTTTGATGTTGATAAATTTGAGTATACTGGTTACAAGTTAGTATTTGAACTTTTTGATGAAAATAAAAAGATGAGTCAAATAACTAAACACTTTATAATAAGGGGGGGTTTATCATGAGAAAGATGAGAATAATTTTACTAATGCTTACTGTATTTTCAATAGGGATAACCTACTCAGTATTTCAATCTGGTAGTCACATGAACATAGATGATATGAAAATTGCTAAGTTTTTGTTTGATTCAGAGCTACAAGATGATATAAATTTAGAAGTTTCTTCTCTTTTGCCAGGAGATGAAAAAGAATATCAATTTGCAGTAACTAATAGATTAGGTGATGCTCAGTCTGATGTTTCTGTCGAATATCAAATAAGCCTTAGTACCTATCATTTCATTCCTCTTGATATTGAACTTTATTTACTTGATGGTGAAGAAATATTAGTTTTAGATTGTGATGAGTCTTATTCAAGAAATGAATATAATGAGCTTGTTTGTAATACAGAACCTAGAATTTTACTTCATGATGAAAATAAAAATCATAATTATAGTTTAAAGTTAATTTTTAATGAAGAGTATAATGATGAGGCATTTTCTGGTTTAGTAGATTTTATTAAAGTTGATATTAAATCATGGCAAATAACAGGGAGTTAGAGATGAAAAGAATAAAAAAATATTTAATTGTATTTATTATTGTAATAGCACTTGGTATATTTCTTAATATTACTTATACTTTAGGTAAGTATGTAAGTAATCAGTTTTGGAATTACTATTTTGATACTCAAGGATTTTATTTTGAAATAGATAGTTTAGAAAAAACAGAAGAGTACTGGGATGAAGAAGACATTTTTATAACTATTAAAAATTATCAAAATGAAAACCTAGTTACCGGTTTTGACATCAAGTATGAAGTAGAGTGCATCGTACTAGGAGATTATGCTGGTCTTAGTGAGTGCCTTATAAATGGAAGTTCTCTTAATAAAGGAGAGGGAACCTTATCAAGTCAATTTAAATGCTTTGATGGAGATGAAGAAAAAGACTTATCTAAAGCTGATTGTTTAGAATCAGAGTTTGAGTACCTAGCTCTTCCTCAAGAAGGAAACTTTTATTTTAATGTCATGCCTAATAATGAAAATGATATAATTGATCAGGTAGAAGTTGAAATTACTGTTAAGAGTATAAGCCCTTATAAAAAAACTATTAAAGGAAATTATACTTTAATAAATAATTTAGTAGCAAATGAAATAAAATATGACTTTAACATAGATGGCGATTTTGGTTATTTAGTATTTACAAATGAAAGAAACAAAGATGTTTTAGTGGATGTTTCATTTAATTCAAATAATTTAATTATAAGTGACAATGAAAACATTATAAGTAAGGAGGGGGATGTAGTAAATAAAATAACTATTAATTTAAATAAAAATAGCAGTAGTAGTTATAAGTTTTATATTAAAAATAAAGAAATAACTTATAATAAAGATTCTTTTGACGTAACTGAAAAATAGGTTTAGTAAAAAATGAAAATAATGATACAAATAAATTGCTATCGCAAATTATTTGTGATATTATTACGATAGGTGGTAAAAAGTGAAAGTAGTAAAGGGTATTAAAAATTTTATTTTAGGAATTTTTGTAATTGTGTTTTTTATATTTGTAATAATAAATACCATTTTAATGTTAAATTTAAATGGACATGGAGTAACAGAGTTTGAAAACGAAACCATTGTTGTTATGAAAAACAAGTCGGCATCTGATAGATATAAAAAGAATGATGTATTAGTAATCTCTCATAAGAGATTAGATGCTATTAATGTTGGGGATGAGATATTTGTTTATAAAACCCAAAGTACTGGACGATCACTAGTTGAATTTGGAACAGTTGGGGCAGTTCATATTGAAGATAAAGCAATCTCATTTGAAAATGGAGCAACATATTCTGAATCACTTATAATAGGTGAAATAGATAAGGTTCTATCACCAAACATAGGTAGAGTACTTGGTGTTGTTCAATCAACATGGGGCTTCTTATTTATAATTCTAGTACCAAGTTTCTTAATATTTGTATATGAACTATATGCTATTGTTGTTGAAATTAAATATGGTGGTAAGGAAGCAGAAGAATAATCTGCTTTTTTTATTTCGTTTTTCGAGCATAATTCGACAAAGTCGTTTACAATTTACTACATTATGTGATAAAATTAAATATAGAATAAAATAGAAGCGGAAATGGGTTATATGTTAAAGAAAAATAAATTTATAGAAAAAATTGTTCACTTATTATTAAATATATTTATTGGAATTTTAAGTATTATTTTACTTATAACTATTTATTCTGGAATACAAATTAAATTGCTTAAACAAGACTATGCAAATTTTTTTGGGTATACAATGTTTGAAGTACAAACAAATAGTATGGCAAGAACGATATATGCTGGCGACTGGATCATAGTTAAATTTGATCCTGATATTAAAGTAAATGATATTATTACTTATAAAAAAGATAATGATTTTATAACTCACAGGGTAACTGAAATTAAAAACCAAACCTATGTAACTAGAGGTGATGCTAATAATACTAAAGATCCTGATACAGTTGATCGAAGTGATGTTGTTGGTAAAGTAACTAAAGTTTTAAAAGGTTTTGGCATCTTTAAAAAGACCATCTTTAACTCAGGAGTTTTAATAATCCTTATAATTGCTTTATTTATAATTGAGTCTTTAGTAAAAGATAAAAATTCAGAGGATGGTAATCTTAAGGTCTTTATTGAAAAAATAAAAAAACTTAAGAAAAGAAAGAAAACCAATGTTTATTTAGAAAAAACTGATGAACCTTCAGTAACTGATGAAATAATTATTGTTGATAAAGAAGAATCAGAAATAACTGAAATAAAAACTGAAGAAGAGGAAGAATACGAAGAGTTTGAAGATGATGATGACTATGAAGAAGATGAACTTGAAAAAACCATTCATTTTAGAATGATTGAAGTCAATCCAAATGAAATAGATGATACTCTACTTGAAATTGCTAAACATGAAATAGAAGATGAAACTCCTTCTAAAGATATAAGTGAAATAAGTGCTGATCCAATCGATGAAGTAATCGAAGAGCCTGATTTAACTAATATTAATTTTGATAATTTAACTAGTAGTAACCGCAGAAATAAAAATACAGTTGATGCTTTTGTAAATATTAAGTTAGATGAGCTTGATGAGATAGTTAATTTAATTATCGATGAAGAAAAACTTCAAGTTAATGAGCCAACTATTAAAAATAATTTTCTAATGAATTATGTTCATGCTAGATATTATAATTATTTTGGGGGTAAAGATTTAAATTATAAAGGTAGAAATTTTTTACCTAAATTTAACCGTTTAATGAAAGCTCTAGGTGAAGATTATGTTAAAGACTATGATGGCTCTGATAATAAATATGAGGAAAAAGTAGAAAAATTTATTAAAATTATGGAGTTGGTTGCTAAGTTTGAACAAGCTAAAGATTCAATAAAAGAGATTAAAATTAAAAGAGAATTTATTAAAAGTGAGCTTGCTAAATTTCAAACCGAACTTGATAATAGTGGACTGCTTCTTTTAACAAATGAAATAATTAATGTTCAAAAAAGATATGATGAAATTTATAAATATTTCTTTAAAAAACTTGAGTCAAATATGTTTTATTTAGAAATAGAGCGAATAAGAAGAAACTTATATGCAGTTGAATTAAATCATAATGTAAATTTCAGTAAAATATATAGTGATTATATAATTGAAAAAACTTATGAAGAAGGTATTATAGCTGAAGATAAATTAATGGTTAAAATTACTTTATTATTAAAAGTAATTATTGAAGATATGTTAGAGAGATCATTTACAAATAAATATTTTATAATGTTTCCAGAAACTTTATATTCTAAAGAAAAGAAAATTATGAGAGTAGTAAATATGTTTGAAGATGAATATGCTAAAAGTCATATTACTATATTGATTGATTTTGATACTTTAACTTCTAATAAAAGAATTGTTTCTAAATTAAGAAGAATGGGCTTTCGTTTTGCTATTGGTTTTAATGAAAATGTAAAACTCTATGCTAAAGATAAAAATAGTTTATCAGTTGGAAATCATTTATTTGTAAATACAAAGGCTGAAAATTATAAAGAGGTTGAAAATTATATACCTAAAGATTTAAAAGAATTAATTATTTATAATGATGTATATGATAAATTTAATATAGTAGAGGGTGATTAAGTTGAATATATTTTTTAGATTTTTATATGAGTTTCTATCAGTGTTTTTTGATGGGATAATGTTAATGTTTAAAGGAATTGGTAAAGGTTTTTATCAAATCGCAAATTATAAAGATTATCTAACAATACTATCAAGTTATAAAGATACCTTTGAAGGTCCTGAGTGGTTGCTTGTTGGTCTTGTAATAGCTCTTATGGTAATTATTGTAGGGTCTATAATTGCTCTTTTAGTATTCGGAATAAATAAAATAATTAAAATAGGAAGAACTAGAGTAAATCAAGAAGATTTACTTGATGAAATAGATAATCTTAATAATCAAGTTAATCGCTTAATGAAAGAAAAACAAGATATTATGGCGATGAAAGTATCTAAGCTGGGTTTAAATCCTGAAGATGAAGAAGAGCTTGAAGAAATGCTTGAAGGAGAAGAAGGAGAAATTGATGCCTCTGGATCAAGATTTCCTAAACTTACTGTTATTGATCAAGAGTATAGAGACTATAAAGTCAAAACCTATGCTAATAATTATACACTGGCAGAAATTGCTGATAACTTTAGAGCATTTAATGCCTCACAATTAAAACTTTATTATGATATGCCGCTTATTAGAAGTTTTATTGCTGGGCTATCATGTGGTAAGTTAATTATCCTGCAAGGTATTTCTGGTACAGGTAAAACATCACTTGCATATGCATGGGGTAAGTTTGTTAACAATGATTCATGCATTGCCTCAGTAGAACCTTCATGGCGTGATAAAACTGAGTTACTAGGATACTTTAACGAATTTACTAAAAAGTTTAATGAATCTGATGTACTAGCAGAGCTATATCGCTCTGGTTATACAGATGATATTCATACAATCGTCTTAGATGAGATGAATATTGCTAGAGTTGAATATTACTTTGCAGAAATGTTATCTATCTTAGAGATGCCATCACGTGATGAGTGGATTATAGAACTTGTTACGAGTGGATGGCCTGATGATCCTAAGATGATTAATAATGGAAAACTTACCTTATCTGGAAACCTTTGGTATATCGGAACTATTAATAACGATGACTCTACCTTCATGGTTACTGATAAAGTTTATGATAGAGCTATGCCAATTGATATTAATACTAAAGTAGCTCCATTTAAATCAAGAGAGCAAGAGGCAATTGAAATTAATTCTAGTTATTTAGAAAGTTTATTTGCTCAAGCTGAAAAAGAACATCCAGTTTCAAGTGCAAACTTAAAATTAGTCTCAGAGATGGATAATTATGTTATTAAACACTTTAGAGTAGCATTTGGTAACCGTATTTTAAAACAATTAAATACCTTTGTACCAGTTTATGTTGCTTGTGGTGGAGATGAGGTTGAAGCAATTGATTACTTCGTTGCTAAAAAGATATTTAGAAAATTTGAACAATTAAATATATTATTTATAAGAGATGAAATTGATCCTTTTATAGCTTATTTAAATAAATCATTTGGTAATGGTAAAATGAAAGAATGTATAGAATTCCTAGAAATGTTAAAGAAACAAACTTAATAGAAAGGGTAGTTAAGTATGGCTAAAAAATTAAAAGTAAATACTGTTCTAAGTGAAAAGTCAGATAACTTTATTGAAAAAATAAATTCAGAGATGTATTATCAATCTGATTTTTCTAGTGATTCTTTTGATTTTAATTGGGTTGATGAAATAGAATTTGCTTGTCCATATCTTGATAATATTGTAACTAACCCTAAAGTAGCTTTAATAAAAGAAGAAGATGTTGTTAAAATCGAAAAAGCTAAAAAAGTAAGTGTTGCTAGTATAAAAAACTTATCTAAAAACACTCACTTTATTGATAAAATAGATGAAGAAACTGAAGAAGTTCAGCCATCTAAATTATTAATTGAGCGGACTGAAGAAACATTTAATACCTATGAAAATAGATTTTTGTTTACTCTCGTTTATAATTTATCTAGATTTATAATGCTTAAAGAAAAAGAATTAAATAGTATTGAAATAAAAGATGAAAAATCACTTGAATATGCTGCTACTACTAATACTGGTAAAGAAAGGGTATATGTTGAACTTAAAATAACTAGTAATCAACTACCTGATAATGAAAGTGATGGTTCAAAAACAATTGAAGAGAGAATAAACGAAGTTAAAGAAAAAATTGATTTAATAAAAAGATTTATTTATGGCTGGCAAAAAAGTGAAATGTATACATCACTTGAAAAAGCCAATGTCTCTCATGTTAGATCTCCAATTAGAAGAACTAACTTAATACTAAAAAATCCTAACTTTCAAGTCGCAACTAAAATATGGGATTTTCTTCAATCATTTGAAGACCCCAAAACAAGTAATTTAAATGCAGGCTTAGATACTACTGGAGATAATCTTTTAAAATCAATTTTAGATGATGCTTTCTTAATGGATTTTATGGTTCTTGATTCAATATCAATATCAAAAAGAAAACAAAAAAAACAAATAGCTGAGTATGCAGTAATAATTATGAAGCAACAAATAAAAAGAGTTGTATCAATGCTACTTAATAGTGGTATTGATGTATCTGATGAAGATATTTTAAATATAGTAATAGATGAACTTAAGAAAGAAAGAGCTAAAGCAGAGATAGATAGCTCTGAGATTAAAGAGAGATTTAAAAGTGCGATTGATGAATATTTAGATAAAACCCAAAATTATTTATAAGCAGGAGAAAAAATGGAAAAAATAAAACAAAACAAAATAATAAAAATAATAAAAAATACAATTAGTGTTATTTTAATTGTATTTGCTCTAGCATTTATACTAACTGTATATATGCAAAGATTTAGTGATAACAAAATGTCATTTTTTAAATATAGAATGTTTACTGTTATTACTGGTAGTATGGAACCTAAATATAAAGTTGGAGATGTACTACTTGCTAAAGAAGTTCCACCATCTGAAATTAAAGCAGGCGACACGATTAGTTATGAAGGTCGCAGTGGTGATGTAAAAGGGAGAATAGTTACCCATGAGGTTGTAAGTATTGAAACTGACTCAGATGGTAAATATTTATTTAGAGCCAGAGGACTTCAAAACATTGTTGAAGACCCAGTTATATATGAAGAACAACTATATGGGGTTATAGTTCACAAAATTGTTATTTTATCATTTGTTTATCAAATAATATCAACTGATTTAGGATTTTACTTTTGTATTATAGTACCGCTTGTTCTTATAATTGGTTATGAAATAGTACAAACAATGATAAGAATCGAAGATAAAAAAAGAGGAGTTAAAACAGACTAAGGAAGTGATCTAAATGAAAGGGCAATTTAAAAAACATCTTAAAATTAATTTTATGTCATTATTTTTAATGTCTATTTCATTTATATCAGTAAGTTTAGCATGGTTTGCTTATAGTGGTATTATTGGAGTATCAACTGATATTGACATTAATTCATGGTATATTGAACTTTCCAAAGATGGAGAGCCAGTATCTAATAAAATGGTAATATCACTAACTGATTTATATCCAGGAATGCAGCCCATGAATGAACGAATAGTTATAAAAAATAAAGGTGACTCTCATGCTCAAATAAGTTATTCGGTTATAAGCGCACGAATACTTGATGAAGATTCTTATAAACCAGAAGATATGGATATAACATCAGAGTATGTCCAAGATCTTCTCTCATATGGATATCCATTTAGTATAAATATGGAATTAAGTAAAAGATATGTTTTATCAGGTGGAGAAGATTCTGTATTCGAAATCTCAATAAGCTGGCCACTAGATTCTGGAAATGATGAAGCCGATAGTATTTGGGGAAGAAAAGCCTACGAATTTATTAAATCAGAAGAAGATAAAAGAAACATTGATTCTGACTATCAAATAAAGCCATCTATTCAAGTAGAAATAAGTGTTATCGCAGAGCAGTTTATTGAAGATGAAACTACCCCTGATGTTAGATATAACCTAGGTGATGAAATTTTGATTGATGTTATTAATAATACTAGATGTGATACATTAAGTGAAACCTGTATTAAAACCAATGTAATCGATGTAAATAATTTAATATCAAATGAAACTGTTACTTTACTTCCAACTCCATATAATAACTACAATCTATCAAACTTTTTTAATTATGAAGAAGCTATAAACTGGAATGTAAGAACAAGAAGCTTAACTCTAGATGATATTTTAAAAGTTATCTCAAATGATATAAACAATTCTCTTATAAAATCACCTAATTTATCAGACCGTATTATAGGTAATTACAAAAATGAAATAAGACTTGAAAACATCTTAACTGATGTAAAAGAAAAAGAAGGATACTTTACATTCTCAAATGAAAGATTTAATTATTTAAACTCAGTTAATTGTTTTTGGACAAATACTGAATATAATGAATCACTTGGATATGCCATAGTCAAAGAAGATGAACTTAGATCAATTATATATGGTAAACCCAAAGAAGAAGAATGTCATGTTATTCCAGTAATAGAAGTAGATAAAAATATATTAGAATAAAACTTTCTAGAAGGAAAAAGATATAACATTTTCCTTTTTTAAAATTTTACAATAAAATTTATTTAATCACTTCAGCTTTCACTAGTGTTTGACACTATTTGGAAAAACAATTATCAAAAAGTTGAAATAGTCTTAAAATAAGTTATAATTAAATTACAATATAAATATAGGAGTTCTATATTAATAAAATATCTTAAATAGAGGAAGACTTTATGAACGATAAAAAAATAACAATAATAACAATAGTAAGTATGATGGTATCACTACTTCTTATAACAATAGGTCTATCTTTTGCATACTTTACTGCAAATATAACTAATACAGAAAACTCAACCACAATAAATGTAACCGGTGGAGTAATGACTATCCATTATGATAGTACCAGTCAGGAAATAAATGCTCAAGATATAAGACCGGACAATAATCCATTTGGAACAAAAACATTCACTCTAACCGGAACTAATACAACATCAAATAATATGGAATATCATATCTTACTTATTGTAGAAGAAAATACATTTACAGATGGTGCTTTAAAGT
>DUUS01000122.1 GCA_012841465.1 Mollicutes bacterium | reverse complement strand
TTTATTTAAATAATAAGATACATCTTCAGCAAATATACCATCAACATTAAAAGATACTATTCCACTACCTTCTTCATCATTTATTATATTGATATATCCTAAGCTATTTAATTTATCAATTAAATATGTTTTTAGTTTAATTTCATGAGCATAGATATTATCCATACCTATTTCTTTTAAATAATTAACAGCAGCTCCTAGACCAATTACTCCAGCTATGTGTGGAGTACCTGCTTCTAAGCGGTGTGGTATATCTTTCAGAAACATTTCTTTTTCATTTTCGTATGACTCATTCATACCACCACCTAAGTAAAGTGGATCTATTTCTTCAAGTAGTTCTTTTTTACCATATAGTACACCTATTCCGGTTGGACCACACATTTTATGTCCTGAGAATACTAAGAAGTCTACATCTAAGTCTTCTACATCAGTTTTTTTATGAGGTACACTTTGAGCTCCATCTACTACTACAAAGATATTATTTTCGTGAGCAATCTTACTTATTTCTTTTATAGGTCTTACATCACCAATAACATTTGTTATCTCTGCTAGTGCGATTACTTTTGTTTTAGGTGTTATTACGCTTTTTATTCCTTCTAAGGTTATATGCATATTAGCATCTATTGGAGCATATACAATTTTTAAATTATGTTTATTAGCAAGTCTAAACCAAGGCAACACATTACTTGCATGTTCTGCTTTGCTTATTATTATTTCATCACCAGGCTCTACAATATGATCAAAAAAACCAGATACGATCATATTTAAAGATGCTGTTGTTCCTGATGTAAATATTATTTCTTCTGTTTTAGCATTTATAAATTTAGCTATATCATCTCTTGCTTTTTCAAATTCAAGATCTACTTTATAACTTAGTGAGTAATTTCCTCTATAGGCATTTACACTATAGTTTGTATAATAGTCACATATAGCATCTATTACTATTTGTGGTTTTAAAGTTGTTGCTGCATTATCAAGATATACAAGTTCTTCTTTAAGCATAGGAAAGTCTTCTCTATTCATTTTTATCCCCTCCAATTTATTAATTCTTTTATATTTGTTATCAATTTTTTATCTTCAAAAACATTTATTAAAAAACCAGTTAGAATTAAGTATTCTGCTTCTTTTTTACTAATACCCTTACTCATTAAATAATTAAGTTCTTCTTTAGATATAAAACCTATTGTTGCTTTATGATTAGCAACTACTTCATTATTACTTACTAAGATATTAGGTATTACTACTCCAGTACCTTCTTTTATATTAATTAACTTTATATTTTCTAGTAATGTATTGTTTATATTATTATTTAATATTCCATCAAAATTAATATTAGAGATTCCTTTTTCATTTATTCCATGAATATTAAAAGTTATCTCACTATTATTTCCTTTATAATTAGTATTAACATTTAAATTATATTTATTTTCATTAATAAAAGAATGATTATAAATTAAATTACTATTGTCTTTTATATTAATATTTATATTAGTACTTGATTTATTTATAATTCTAAAATCATTAATAAATACTTTTACATTATCAAAAATATTTAAATCAAGACTTTTAATATCAGTATTAAATATAGTAATTAAAGAATCTTCATTAATATCTAATACATTATCTTTATTATTAATAATTAATTTATTCATATCCTTTATAGCCTTCTTTTTCTAATTTAGAAGCCAGACTTAAATCTCCAGTTTCAATTACTTTCCCCTGCTTTAATATATGAACAAATTTAACATTAAGTAACTTTAAAAGTTTAGGATCATGAGTAATAACTAAAACACTGGCATTATATTTTTTTTGATAATCTTTAATACTTTCTACTACTATTTTAATACTATCTAAATCAAGACCACTGTCAAGCTCATCTAAAATAATAAACTTAGGCTCAAGCATCCATAAATGAAGAAGTTCATTTTTCTTTCTCTCTCCTCCACTCATACCCTCATTAATACCACGGTGAATAAAATCTCTTGGTATTTTAAGCATATCACAGACCTCTTCAAGTCTTTTATTAAATTCAAATAAATTAACTACCTCACCAGTTCTCTCTGATATAGCAATTCTAAGCATCTCAGCATTAGTAACTCCCGGAACTTCAAGAGGCATTTGATTAATTAAATAAATACCTGCTCTAGCCCTCTCTGTTATATCAAGTTTTAGTAAATCTTTAGAATCAAAAACAATACTACCACTTACTACTTCATAAGCAGGTTTACCAATTATAGTATTACAAATGGTACTTTTACCAGTACCATTTTGACCCATTATGCCGTGTATTTCTCCTTGTTTAATATCTATATTAAAATCATTTAAGATTGTATTATCATTTATTTTAACACTCAAATTCTCTATTTTAAGCATAGTGTACCTCCGATAAGTATTTTATCATTTAGGCATAGAAAAAGCAAACAAATGGTTTGCTAGTTTTTCTCTATTAAATGTTTTACTTCTTTGGTATTATTATGGGTTTTTAATATGTTTTTAATAGTGTTTGATTTTAAATTATAATTATCAAGTTCTGTTATCTTTATCCATTTGAATTTATCTTTTTTATCATCAAGACCGGTTATTACTTCTTTATCTAAATTATATTTTTTAGGATCTATTTCTAAGTAGTAACAAAAATTTAATTCATGGTAATTTTTATTATCTATATTTTTGAAACTTTCAATAATATAATTTAGATAAACATCTTCAGTTATATTTAATTCTTCTTTTAATTCTCTTTTAATACTTTCTTTAGTACATTCTCCCATTTCAACTCTTCCACCAGGTAGGATCCAGTATTTATATCCATCTCTTTTATGTAGTAATACTTTATCTTTGTTAAAGATTATAGCTGATGCTCTAAATGAAAATTTATTGTTATCTTTTTCAATTACTAGCATCTTTATTCCTTATTAAGTAAATACTATAGATACTAAGAAGAATACTAGTTATTAAAATAATAACTGCTGAGTGTGCTTCATAAACATTTGATGTTGAAAAATTAAATGGAAGTCCACTTAAATTAATTATAAAATGTAGTATTGCGGCAAGCCATAAATTATTTGTTAAATAATATATTGCTCCAAAGTATATACCAAGACCTACTGCCCATAGTACTTTAGAAGCAGCTAAGATAAATGGCATATTTGTTATTCCGAATATATGACCTAAACCAAATAATAAAGAGGTTATTAAGATTGCTTTTAAATGGTTGTTTTCAAATATTTTAGTAAGTGCATTTTGAAGTAGTCCTCTACAAATGAATTCTTCAATTGTACCAACTCCAATAATATAAATTATTCCTTCAAAGATTACTTTCCATATGCTTGGAGTATAATCAAAGGGTTGAAGCCCAATTATAAAAGCTATTGTAAATAATATTAATGTTAATATACTTGATAGTCCATATTTTTTAAGACCAGTTATAAAATTTTTAGTTTGAAAGCCAACGTCAAATTTAGGAATAAATTTCTTTGTTAAAAATAGTCCGAGCATCA
>DUUS01000121.1 GCA_012841465.1 Mollicutes bacterium | reverse complement strand
TTTAATCTCATCCATTAAAATTGTATATAATGATCCTATAATATACTCATAAGGATCTACATTTACATCTGTACTTACATCATATGGTCTAGCAAATGGATATGCTATTATTTGACCAGTATGCATATTGGTTGGTTGCTTTAAATTTCCATCAACACAAAATGTTAGTAAACCATCATTTGGATCTACATAATTAGTTGGATTCATAAAATATTGAAAATTTAGTACAGTTTTTCTTGAAGAACTGTCTCCAGGATTTATATAAAATAATCTTTGTCTCGAAGGTCCTAATTGAATAGGATGTGAAAAAGTTGCTGGAGTTTCAAGTTCACAGTATCCGTCATTCATTTCTAATCCATGACACATACCAATTCCAGTGGTCTTGACAACAGCATCTCTAGTTAAACCTCCGCCTCCACCACCATCAGTAATCGTTCCTTCTGCATTTAAATAAAATAAAATCATAACAATAAATAAAAGTAGTAAGTATTTTAACTTTTTCATAATACTCTCCTTTTTCTAACTATTATGTATCCCACAACTACCCCAGCTATTATAACAGTCCCACCTGTAAAATATATATAATATTCTTTTATAAATTCAAGTACTTCATTGCTTGTCTTTTTTTCTTCTGTTTCTTTTTCTTTAATTGCCTCACTTACTTTATAACGCACTTCAGGAGGAGAAAGATTTAAATCTTCAGTTATAAATCTCTGACAATATGGAAGATTTTCATTGCCTACACAAAAACCATAATGAGAATACATATTATATTTTGGTTTTGTAAAATTAAAAGAATTTAATCCAATATCAAAACAATCTTTATGTGCTGATCTTACTCGATAAGTATATTTAACAATATTTTCAAAATCATCAACATTATAAGAATAAACACCATTCTGTGTCATTGAATAAAGTATATCTTTACTTTCATCATTCGCATCATTAGTTTCATTAACATATAATTCATCAGTTATATTATAAATACTTACCTTTAAAGAATAATCAGTTTTTACTCTAGATAATATTTCCCCTGTATCAGGACTTTCAAATTCTATTTCTTCTTCATGTTCTATAATCTCATAATTTATTGTAACCTTACTAGCAAGTTCATTTAGTCTTGCTCTATCTTCATATGAACAATTTTGAGCGTATACATTAGGTGACATCATAAATAAAGTTATAATAATAATAAATAATTTATTAAATAAACTTCTCATTATTAACTCTCCTCTAATATATGTACAGTATATCATAAGTTTTATTAATTTCAAACAATTTTTATAAAAATGTGATAAAATTATTTAAGGAAAATAACCTATATTTAAAGAAGAAAAGGAGAGGTTAAAATTGAAAAAATTAATGATTTATTTTTTAATAATAGTAACATTAATTATTCTTTATAGTGCCCTATTTGAATCAAAAAATATAGTTATCAAAGAATACCCGATAACTAATAATAAAATATCCACCTCGCACCACGGTTTAAAAATTGTTCACTTTTCAGACCTTCACTTTGGAACCACTATTAAAATAAAGCAGCTAATTAACATAGTAGATAAAATAAATGCTCTAAATCCAGACCTTGTTTTCTTTACTGGCGATCTACTTGATTCAAATATAGAATATACCGATGTAGATATAGAAGAATTTATCTATGAATTTAATAAAATAAAACCAGCATTAGCAGCTTATATAATAAAAGGAAATCATGACTACGAGGAAATATATAATAAAATAGTAGATGAAACAAATTTTACTTTACTAAATAACTCAGTAGATTACTTTTATTTAGAAGATCAAAATCCAATTAAAATAATCGGACTAGGTAGCCTCTTAAAAAAAGACCATGATTTAACTACGCTGCTTCTGCCAGAAGATGAACTCTATACAATTTTACTTATTCATGAGCCCGACTTATTAAAAGAGATAAACTTAAACAATATTGATTTAGTTCTTGCGGGACACTCTCACAATGGACAAGTAAGACTTCCCTATATAGGTGCGATTATAAAACCTGAGGGAGCGAAACAATATTATGATGAAAGATATTTAATCGATAATACTCCTATCTTTATTTCAAGTGGTCTTGGAACAAGTAAAATCAACCTAAGACTATTTAATCCCCCATCATTTAACTTCTATAGATTATATAACCATTAATTAAAAATTCACATATAATAATGTGAAAGGAGCTTATTATGTACTATAATCCAGCTTATATAAATAATAATAATGATGATAGATTTTTTTTAGTCCCTTTAATATTAGGCGGCATTGGCGGTGCAGCAATAGCTAGTACAGCTAGACCTAGACCAGTTTATGTTAATCCACCACCACAACCAGCCTATCCAGCCTACGGACCCTATCCATATGGATATAATTATTACGGGGGTTATTCATACAATCAACCAGGATATATTTATCGCTAAGTAAAGTGCAAACGCACTTTTTTTAATATTTAATTTTTCTTACATTTAAAACAAGGGATATTAAAATAAAATATGATATTAAATTACTTCCCCCATAACTAATGAAAGGAAGAGTCATTCCTATTACTGGAAAATAGCCAATATTAATTAAAATATTAATACCAAACTGAATTACTAAAAGTAGTGCAATTGGAGTAATTAAAACTTTATTTAACTTTATCTTTTTTAATATAAAAAAGATAAAAGAGCTATAAATAAATAAAAATATTATTATACCAATAAAACCGATATTACTTACAAGAAGTGCAAAGGCAAAATCAGTAGGTGCCTCTGGAAAATATTCAAGAACATTACCTAGTCCTCTTCCAAAGAAACCTGATGCCCCTATTGAATTAATCGCCCTATTTATTTGAAAACCCTCACCACTTAAAAAGTTAGTTATTCTATCCATTCGGTAAAAGAAGTTAGTTCCAAATATTTTAATGAAAGCTTCACTATAATAAAAATACAATGTTAAAAAAGAAATACCTAAGGCAAGAGTAATTATTATAAATAATATATACCACCTTTTTTTAATATCTCTTGTTAGTAAAAAGCCAAGGTATATTACCATATAAAAAATAACTGCTCCAGTATCAGGTTCTAAAAAAGTTATTATACTTGGAATTAAAACAATTATAAAAGTAATTAAAGCATATTTTAAATTACTTATATCTTTATTTTTAATACTAAAGTAATATAAATATATAATTAATATTACTTTAGTAAATTCACTAGGCTGAATACTAAAAGAGCCTATCTTTATCCAAGATGTACTTCCATTAACAGTAGATCCAAAAAAGAGTGTATATATTAAAACTATATTTATTAATATATATAGTATAAATGAATGTTTAAAGATAAAGTTTAAATTGATTTTAGATAAAAAATAAATTATCATAAAACCAAATAAAAACCAGATTAGTTGTTTTACTAAATAATTATTATAAATACTTAAAATAAACCTAGCACTATAATTATTTATTAAACTAAATATCATTAAAATAATTAAAAGATAAATGATTTTTGGACTTTTGCTCATATTATATTTTTAATCTATTTACCTAAAGTTATACATATAATGATATAACGGAGGGATAAAATGAAATTACCAGAAATATTTAAAGGTGAAATTAAAGATGAAGTTGATAATCAAATGTACACTTACTACAGTAAAGAAGATGACCGTGGTGAGCTTAATTTAAATGTTTTACCTATGGATGCTATTATTGAAACTAAAGACCGTGTCTTTAGAGCTAAAATAATTGGTAAAACAAATAATTATATAGTTACTAATAATCAAGAAGTTATTTATATTGATGATTGCATCAGTATAAAAAAAGGTTAAAAAAAAGACTTTTATTTATTTATTTATAAATAATAAATATAATAAAAATCCTATATAAATTATTGATGTAATAAGTCCATTTATTTTACTTGCCTTATCAGTCTTTTCATTAATACCAACTGCAGTAGAAATAAACACACCACCGATGAGACCACCAATGTGGGCTGCATTATCTATATTAGACATTGAAAATCCAATTAGTAAATTTAGCATTATTACCGGAATTATTTGACTTCTTAAAGCCGTTCCAAAATATAATCGATAGTGCCATCCAAAGTATAAAAGACTTCCAAGTAGTCCAAATATAGCACCTGATGCTCCAACACTTAATCCTCTAGTAATTAAAGCTGACATTAAACTAGCAGTAAAAGTACTTCCAAAATAAATTATTAAAAACTTAAATCTTCCAAGAAAGTTTTCAATTTGGGTTCCAATTATATTAAGTGAATACATATTAACAAGTAGATGAATTATATTACCATGCAGAAATGCTGCTGTAATTAATCTCCAGTATTCACCTTTTAATACTAAATCAGGATTTAATAATAAAGCATTGAATAAATCTTGATTTAACATAGTTATAATATACATAATTATATTAATTACAATTAATGCTTTAACAATAACTATTTTTTTAGGTTTAAATAACTCTTCATATGATTTATTAGCTTTTTCAGTTTTTCTATTAATGTCATTAGTAATATTAATAATAAAATCCAAACTAGAATCATTTTTAACTGTAAATGTTTTTAACTTAGGATATAGAGATGCAAGCCCCTTATCTTTTCTAACATCTTTTAAACTAGTTATTTTAAAGGTATCGATATTTTTATCTTTAGGGATATTTATATCTTGATTTAAATCTAGTAATATATTTAAAGTTTTTAATTTAAAAGAAAAAGTTTTCTTTTTTATTTGCTTAGAAACATTTTTAACTTTATAATTATCTATCTTTAATTGATCTATATTATGGATATAATTTGAATTAATTCTAACAATTCGATATGGCGCATCTAAATTCTCAAGCCAAATTTCATTTTTAACACCATTTACAATAATTGGTTGATAATCTTCTTCAGTAACAAAATAATGAACAAGTCTCATTATTATTTCATCTTTTGAATTTATACTTAAACTCATATTTCTCTCCTTCCAACATATTATATTTTATAACAAACACTTGATTATGTAAAGGGGGACCTAATTTGAAAAATGCCTGTGTTATGTGGATGCTTTATTTACTTTTTATATTTCCGATGTTTATATTTAGTGAAAACAGTTATAATTTAATATACTTTAATAATATATTAAATAGTTTATTCTTTACTATTTCTCTATTATTATTTATAATCCTACCAATAAAGATATTTTATTTAATAAAATATAAAAAAATTAATAATG
>DUUS01000120.1 GCA_012841465.1 Mollicutes bacterium | reverse complement strand
GTTGATGCTAGCATAATACCAGCAGCTATACTTAAAAGAGTATCTATTTTTTCTTTGATATTCTTTTTAAATAGAAAAATAGTTCCTGCACCAAGACCATTTAATAAAAAAGCAAAAGATGCAGCAATTAAAGTTTGAATTGCTGGGTTTAAATTATAAAAAAAATCAATCATAAATCTACCTCAATAATATAGTATGATTATGATTAATTTTAGGTTATTATTTCTTTACTTCCATTATTACTGGTAGTATTATAGGTCTTCTTCCAGTTAAGTTATTTATAAATGGATTTAACTCTAAAATAATTTGATTTTTTAAATCTAAATAATTATAATTTTTTCTTAATGAATTATTAACTATTTGAGTTACTTTTTCTTCAAGTTTTTGAATTAAACTAATATTTTCATTAACAAGGACAAAACCTCTAGTAGTAATATTAGGTTTAATTAAAAGTGATTTAGTATATGGATTGATATTTAAAAATACTACTAAAATACCATCCCTACTCATTAGTTTACGGTCATTTATAACAACAGAGCCAATATCACCAATTCTAGAGCCATCAACATAAACATCTCCTGCTGGAACTCTTCCAGCTTGTTTTATTCCATGTTTAGACATCTCTAAGACATCACCATTTTCAAGAACAAATATGTTTTCTTTAGGAATGTCACAGTCAACAGCTAAATTAGCATGTTGTTTAAGCATTCTATATTCACCATGAACTGGGAAAAAATACTCAGGTTTAATAAGTCTTAGCATTAATTTTAATTCTTCTTGATTAGCATGTCCTGATGTATGAATGTCAGATAATTCAGTATTGGTATAAACTTTAACACCTTTTAAATATATTTTATTAATTACTCGGTTAATGCTCGCTTTGTTTCCAGGTATTGGACTTGATGAAAATACTACTATATCATCTGGTACTAATTCAATCTGGCGATGACTTCCATCAGCAATTCTGGAAAGAGCTGCTAGTGGTTCACCTTGAGATCCTGTACAAAGAATACAGATTTCATTTTTCTTTAAATCTTTTGCTTCATTTGCCTCAATAAAGATAGTTTTATCTTCGATTAAATTATTTTTAAGAGCAATCTCTTTAGCATTTTCCATACTTCTTCCGAAAGTGACTATTTTACGATTATGTTTTCGGCAAGTTTCAACTATATGTTTAATTCGATAAATATTTGATGCGAAAGTAGCAACAATTATTCTTGAATTATGTTTAGCAAAAACATCATTTAAAGCCTCGTCAACAATACTCTCACTTTTAGATGATCCTTCAGTTAGAGAATTAGTACTGTCTGATAGAAGTAGTTTAACTCCCTCTGTTCCTAGTTTAGCCATTTTATGAAAATCAGCTACAGGACCAATCGGGGTTAAGTCAAATTTAAAGTCTCCAGTAATAAATATATTGCCATTAGGTGTTCTTACAACAATTCCATGACTATCCGGAATTGAGTGAGTAGTAGTGACAAAGTCAACTGATAGATTTCTAAATTTAAATTCACTCTTTGAATCATAAACTTTTAAATTTTTATATCTAATATTTCGGTCTTTAAGTTTATTTTTAATAAGATCAACTGCTATTTGTGGTGCATAAATAACTGGAACATCAATATGTTGAAGTAAAAATGTAATTCCTCCAATATGATCCTCATGACCATGGGTTATAAATAAAGCTTTAATATTATTAGCTTTCTGCTTTAAATAGGTTATATCTTGAATGACATAATCTATTCCTAGTAGATGATCTTCAGGAAACAATACACCTGCATCTATAATTATTATTTCATTTCCGTGCTCAATTACATACATGTTTTTGCCGACTTCACCTAAGCCACCAAGTGCAAAAACAGACGTAACTGTATTATTATTTTTCACGATAAAAAATTCCTCCTTCTAAAAAAACAAAATTAATTAAAGTTTTCTTGGTAAGTACTAGTATAGTATATCTCAGCCCTTTTGTCCAGGGCAAAAAGCGGGAAGTTTCCTATGTAATATTTAAATAACTTATGAAGTTATAAAGATATAACTATCAATTTAGTTTCTTACTTGCTGAATATAATAGTAAGGCTACAGCAGGAAGAGAGACTATATATGGTAAAGCATATCTAAAGTATGTATTAACAGGGCTTGCTACACATACAAGTATTAATGATAGGGCAGGTAAAAGTACTACAATATATTTATTTAATTTTTCTTTTATTAAATAAATTAGCATAAATAGATATATCCAAACAACAAAACCAATATTTACATATAAACCAATTACAGGTAATTTTTTAAATGCTTGTCCAAAGCCTACTAATATATTTCTTCCAGTATCTAAATTATTGTAATGATAATTAAACTTTCCTGTTTCATTTATTCTATTGTATTCTTTATAATATATATACCATTTACTTGTATTAGGATAAAAATATCCATAGACATTATTAATAGTGGCCTCTAGATAAACACTGGGGTGCTTTAAAAATTGATAAAACCAAACTTTTAAATACTCATTAAATTCATCATCTGTTGCTAAAGCATTAAATTTATTTTTAACGGCATCAGACTTTTCCGGGTTATATCGCTCAGCAAGAGTATCTAAAACCAACAATTTATCAATAACATCTCTTTCATATGGTGTTAATTCATCGCCATAATATTTTACATATCTTGCTGTTTGTTGAAATGGAATTGAATACATCTCTCTTTTATTACCTGGTGTTATTTGAAAATACGGAAGTGAGTTTACAAACAGCAAATAAATACCAGTAGAAATAACTGTTACTAATATTATTTTAAACCATTCTTTTTTAATGAAAAATATAGAAAAAGGAAGCGATAATAAAATATGATATATACCATTATTTCTACTTAAACAAACAGCAAGAGAAATTAAAGTCAATATAACATAATCTTTTTTACTGATATTTTGATATCTGATAAAATCATATAACTTCACTACAAAGATAAGCATAAATGAACTAAATATTACATCTTTAACAGCACTCATGCTATACAAAGGAAAAATAGGTACTAAAGCATATATAATAACAGTTATAAATATTAAATGACTAGGCACTTTGTTTTTCATTAAATGTTTTATGGAATATAAAAGCGCTCCTAAAAGAATAGATATTTGGATAATAGAATAAATGAATAATCCTAAGTTATCATTCCCAATACTGTGACCTATATTCATAGTACCACCTAATAACAAGGTGTGTAATATAGGGTTATCATTAGTAATTAAAACATCTTCATTAACTAAGTTTATACCATCAATATATCTAGTCGGTATTCCGTAAAATTGTTTTATTTGATTAGTAGGATCTGGTGATAGTATAACTGGGTAAAAACTAATTATATAGGGAAGCCAGCATAATAAAATTATTATCCCGCTATATAAAAGAGGTTTTTTATTAAATTTATCTAATAATTTATTTTTAATATTTTTAAATTTTATATTTTTAATAAAATTATATATTAAGTTTATTAAAATTTTAAAAAAAGAATAAAACCCGATAAATTTAAATATTGATATAATAATAAATATATTATTACCAAAAACAAAATCCCAGCTATTTAACTTATCATAACTATAACCAAAGATCATAAATATAGAAAATAAGAACGCTAGTAACTTAAAACCAAAATAAATATTTTTTTCATTATATTTTTTATAAAATTTAAATATAAAAATTACTAAAGCTAAATATAATAAATTTTTATTACTACTAACATCAATAAGATTATTAATGTTAAGATCGACTATAAAACTAAAAGATATTAAACTAGCTATTATAAAAGAAGTAATGTTTTTCTTATTCATTAATTATTTCTCCTTAGATTTATTTTTTAAAATAGCAACTTCTTGAGCTAGAAAAGTGGTTTTATCATTTAGCTTAGAAACAGTAGCACTCATAAAAAATATTATTATTAGTAATATACCAATAATTATAAGAAATATAAAATTAGAAGTAACTTCTATTCCAAAAAAATTGGCGATTATTCCCATAAAATCATGTTTCAATGTTGCTAAAATCATTATAAAAGAAACTAAAAACCAAATTAAAGAATATTTGGTGGAAATTTTATTATTTCTTAATCTTAAATATACATATACCATAAATAAAGTAATTGTAGTTATTAAAATTATTATTAATCTTAAACTCATTTTATTTTTCCCTCTTACTAATTGCTGTAATAATTATTGAAAAACTAACCTTTATCATATAATAAATAGCTTTTATAGGCGTAATTGAAGAAGTGCCACCAGCTCTTTCATTCATTTCAACAGATATTTCTTTAACTATATATTTATCTTTTAATATAGAAACCAAAGTATCAGGCTCTGGATAATCACTAGGATAGTTATCAGCAAACTTTTTAATAATTTTTTTATTGCAAGCTCTAAAACCTGATGTGGGGTCTGTTATTTTAGCAGAAGTAAAAATCTTTATTAAAAATGAAAGTATATTTTTCCCCATTCTTCTGTATTTAGTAGATTTAAAAGTATCATTATTTTCAATATACCTAGAGCCAATAACTAAGTCACATCCATTATTTAACTCTTTAATTAAACTTTCAATATAACTAGGATTATGTTGTCCATCACCATCAAACTGAATAGCGATATCATAATTTTTATATAGAGCGTATTTATAACCTGTTTGTACAGCACCACCTATACCTAGGTTAAATGGTAAATCAATAAACTTAAGTTTGTTTTTTTTAATTACATCAAGGGTATTATCATTTGATCCGTCATTAATAATTATATAATCTAATTTAACATTAGATATCTTTATGTTTATTAAAGAGTTGACCGTTTTCACTATATTTTCTTCTTCATTAAAAGCTGGAATAATTACTAATGCTTTCAAGTTAAACCTCCATAGATTTCTTAACTAACATAATATTATCATATTAATTTTATTAAGTAAATTCATAACTGCCTGCTTATTTAACATTTATAAATAAAGGAAAATAAAGTTTAATTTACAACAATAAATAATAAAGGATGGGAATATGAAAAAAATTATTATTGTGTTTTTATTATTAATACCAATTAAGGTAAATGGAAAGGTTATTTACAGTGATTATTATTTATATAAAGAAAATGAAAGCGTATTTTATGAAGAAAATGATCTTTTAAAAAGAGAAGAGAAAACTTTATATAATAACTATTTATTAGTAAGAGAGGATATTGGTTATCTTTCTTTAAATAATAATGATTATTTAGTAGATGAAGATGATTATATTGAAAAAGAAGTTTATTTAGATAGTTATGAAGAAGGAGCTACTGGACCTCATACTTCTTTTATAAATACTTATAATAAAGATTTTCAATATATTATTATGAATAATTTTAAAGAAGGAGATATTAAGTTTAATAAAATGTTCTTTTATCTCAGTGGTGAGAGAATTCATTTTACTATCCATAACACTAATTTTTTATTTAGAGATAATGTTGGTAATAATAGTCAAATGATTTTAAATTTTAATAGATTGCTTCCGATGGATGAGTTAGTAATTGATTTTCATTTTACTATTATGCATAGTGATGAAATAACTTTTGATTTTTATCTTACGGATGATTTAAATAGTGATTATACTTTATTTGAAAACAAAGTTATAAGACATGATGAAACAGAAATCTATTCAGTTAACTTTAAAGGATATGAAAAGAAACATTATTTTCTATCTAAAGAAATATTATATAAACATTATCTTATGAATAAAGAAATTACTAATCAGTATACCAAAGAACCATTAAGTAATTATCTTCATGATTTAAATGATAAAAAGATTGTTTATGATTATTATAAAAGAGATAAAATAATTATAAACGAAGAAGTAAACAATTTAAATGATACTATAATAGAATATTCTTCTAGTAATATTGCTAAGATAAATAATTTAAATTTATTTGAAAATGGGATTCAAAATATTGAAATATGTTTAGAAAGTGGTTTTTGTTTTAAAGAAGAAATTAATATCAATATTCAAGAAATAAACAATGGAAAAATAACCGAAATTAATAATAAAGAAACTAAATCTAAAGAAAAACAAGAAAATAATAATAAACCTAAAGAGGTAATAAAGATAACTAATAAAGAAATGAGAAGTATTCCTAGGGAAGAAATAATTACTAAAGAACTGTTAAATATGAGTACAAAAGAAGAGAAGAAAAGTAATAAATTATTGTTTATTCCTTTAATTATACTCATTTTATTAGTAATTATACTGAAATTAAGAAAAGGTTTTGTCGAATCTGTTTAAAAATATGTTCTCTTAACCTATATTAAATTAGAAGGTGTGATAAATGTTAAAAATAAATATGGAATATAGAAAAGGAATATTATTTGTAAGATTAAAAGGTAATCTTAATAAATATACAGTAAGAAGTTTAAATAATTATTTAATACCAGTTATAGATAATAATGGAATAAAGTATTTAGTATATAACTTAAAAGCAGTAACTGATATAGATAATTATGGAAAGGATTCTCTTAAAAAAGGAAAGAATGCTTGCATCAAAAATAAAGGAGATTGTTTTATTTGTAATACAACTCTTAATTTAAATGAATTCAATATTGTTTCTGATGAACTAGCAGTACTTTCTTTAATTAAGGTTTAAAATGGACGAAATTAAGCTTATTGAGCAGTATGAACTTTATATTTATAAAATAGCTAGAAAGTTTTATAATGTTGAAGTATCTGATTTATTTCAGGCTGGTTGTATTGGTTTAATTAAAGCACACCGGAAATATGATGAAAATGGTGGAGCTAACTTTATGACCTATGCCTATAAATATATCTTTGGAGAAATGTATGAACTTACTAATAAAAGTAAAGACATTAAAGTAAACAAAGAATATTTAAAAATATTAAAAGAATTAGAACTTGCTAAGGTAGAACTTACTCAAAAGTTAAATAAAGTACCAACACTCACTGAAATATGTCTTTATGCTGAAATAGATGAGAGCTTAGCAAATGAAGTAATAATGCTTACAAGTCAAATGATAAGTCTAGATGATGAATACAAAACATTAAATGGAGAGCTTCCTATAAAAGAATGCATCGGAAAAGAAGAAAATTATGTTGATCAAATATTAGTAAATCAATCTATTGAAACGCTTGACCCTCTAGAACAATCAGTAATTGACTATCGATACTTTCATGATTTAACTCAAAGTGAAACGGCAGATATTTTAGGAATCAGTCAAGTAAAGGTATCAAGAGTAGAAACTGCGTCTAAGAAAAAAATAAAAGAGTATATTGCATCTTAAAAATGTTCATAATATTAATGGTGATATGGTGAAAAAAGAAGAATATTTAAAACTTGTTGAAAAAGTAACCCCTAAAGAAAACAAAATGGAAAATGCAATAAACTCTTTTGTTATGGGAGGAGTTTTAGGATTCTTAGCAGAGTGTATAAAGTTATTTTTAGTTAATGTCTTTTCAATACCGGTAAGAGATGCTATAGGATGGATGCTACTTATTTTTATATTTTTAGCAACTCTTTTTACATCTTTAGGTTTTATGGATTCTCTAGTATCTAAATTTAAAAGTGGTTTAATTATACCTATAACAGGTTTTGCTCATTCAATAACAAGTTCAATACTTGATTATCGAAAAGATGGATTTGTAACAGGTATTGGAAGTAATGTTTTTAAATTAGCCGGGTCAGTACTTTTATATGGAATTCTTTTTGCTTTTATAATGGCAATAGTAAAGGTGATACTATATGTTTGAGTTTAAAGATGTTTATATAAATAAATACTATACTTTATCAGGTCCTTTAGAAAAAGAAAATGGTCTGAAAAACTGTGATTTTTTTATAAAAGATTATTACTATGGAGCTAAAACAATTGAACAAGCAGAAAGTAAAATGCAAAAGACAGTACTAAATAATTTATTAAATAAAGAAAAACCCGATGTAATACTATCAAGTGATTTAACAAATCAACTAACGGCTTCAGCCCTTGGAGCAGTAGATAGTAATATTCCTCATATGGGACTATACTCAGCGTGTGCTTCGTTTTCATCAATACTTATAACCCTAGGAAGCTTTATAATGTCAAAACACATTAAAAAAGGAATTTGTTTAATTAGTTCACACTGCCTAGCTGCTG
>DUUS01000119.1 GCA_012841465.1 Mollicutes bacterium | reverse complement strand
GGCAAAGGATAATTGTTGACTTTTGTCTTAAAATGTTATATATTTAATTCAGCCAAGAAAGGATTAACTTCTTTCCTTGGCTACTGAAAGAAACATGATTAATTTTATGTTTCTTTCATTTTTTTTATAAAATAATATAACATATTCATTTTTTAAATAAATCATGATAATATTAATATAGAGGTGTTTATGAAAGAGTCGTTATTATATAAATTAATAAGGCCACTTCTTATTATTTGGTTTTATCCAACTTATAGACCGATGATTATTAATAATAAAGTTATTCCTAAAAAGGCAGGAGCTATATTAGCTGGAAATCACACTAGTAAAAAAGATTGTTTTATTTTAGGATCATCTACAAGAAGACCAATTAGATTTTTAGCTAAAGATGAACTTACAAGTGGTAGATTTGGTTTTTTATTTAAAAAAGTAGGTTTAATACCAGTTAATCGAAGAGAAAAAGATAACACAGTTATTCCTGCTAGTGTAGAGGCTTTAAATAATGATGCCATAATCGCAATATTTCCTGAAAGTACGATTAATAAAACAAAAGACATTATAATGCCATTTAAAACAGGAGCGGTTAGAATAGCAATTGAAAGTGGTAAACCAATTATTCCTTTTGCAATATCTGGAAATTATACAAAATGGAAAAAAAATGTTAAAATAACATTTGGAAAGCCATATTTTCCAAAATCAAAAAATATTGAAAAAGAAAATAAAATATTAGAAAATAAAGTAATAGCTTTATTAGAAAATAAGAGGTAAATAATGAATTTTATAAGTAAAGTATTTAGTAAAGATTATTCTGCAGAAAGAATTAAACCATTTAGTGATACTATTACACATTTAGATTATCCTGAAGTCGGTATCCATGAATTATTGAAAGAAACAGTAGATAAGTTTCCTAAATTGGTCGCATATGATTACTTTGGTAAAGAATCTACATTTGAAAGGTTTTACCAAAAAATAGAACATACTGCAAAAGCCTTTAAAGCAATAGGAGTTAAAAAGGGAGATAGGGTAACTATTAGTATGCCTAATACTCCAGAGGCAATTACAGCGTTTTATGCTATTAATATGATAGGTGCTACTGCTAATATGATTCATCCACTATCTAGTGAAAATGAAGTTGCATATTATGTGGAAATATCAAATAGTAAGTATTTTTTAACATTAGATAAATTAAAAAATAGAGTTTTAAAAGCAACTAAAAATTTAAATGTTGAAAGAATTATAATTTGTAGTGTTGATATAAGTATGCCACTTGTAACTAAGACAGCATATAATGCACTTGAATTAATTAAAAATAGAAAAAATCCTCCACCGATCATGACAGAAAAACTTGATGAAAGTCATGTGATTATGTGGAATGAATTTTATGATCTAGGATATGCCTATGATAAAAAAGATTATAAAATAAAGTCTGATCCAAATGATGAAGCAGTTATTTTATATAGTGGGGGAACAACTGGTAAGCCGAAAGGTGTAAGACTTTCAAATATGAATTTTAATGCTATGGCACTTCAAGCAATAAGTAGAGTTGAATCGGCTAAACCTGGTAATTCGGTTTTATCACTGCTACCAATATTTCATGGCTTTGGTTTAGGGTGCTGCGTTCATACCGTACTTTTAGCTGGAGTTAGGTGTTATTTAATACCTCAATTTAAACCTGAAGAATTTGTTAAATTAATAAAGAAAAGCAAACCTAATTTTGTTGTCGGAGTTCCAACTATGTTTGAAGCTCTTATAAATAGTAAAGAAAAATCAAAAACATACTTAAGACCGGTAACAGACGTTATTAGTGGTGGCGATACTTTAAAATCAGATTTAAGAAAGCGTATTAATCAGTATCTAGCAGATCATGGTTCTAAAGCACAGGTTAGAGTAGGTTATGGACTTTCTGAAAGTGTTGCGGTTTGTATTTTGTGTCCTAGTCATTATTATAAAGAAAATGCAATCGGGCTTCCAATGCCAAATACAGAAGTGAGGATTGTAAAACCAGGAACGACAAAAGAAGTAAAACCTAATAAGTTAGGTGAGATATGTGTTACTGGTCCATCAGTAATGATGGGATATTTAAATGAGCCTATCGAAACAGAAAACACTTTAAAAACTCATTATGATGGAAAAATCTGGCTTCATACTGGAGATATTGGTTATAAAAACCGAGATGGAATCGTGTTCTTTGAATCACGTTTAAAAAGAATGATAGTAACTAGTGGATATAATGTATATCCAAATTATATCGAGCAAATTATTGCATCACATCCAGCGGTTGAGGCATGTGTTGTCGTAGGAGTACCTCACCCATACCGTAAACAAGTTCCGGTTGCTAATGTAGTTCTGCATAAAAATCATGAAGGAAGCGCAGAGTTAACAAGAGATTTAATAAAATATTGTGAGAAATCTATCGCAAAGTATTCTATGCCTGTAGCTTTTGAATATATTAAAAGTGTACCCAAAACGTTAATTGGTAAAGTAAATTATCGAAAACTTGAAGAAGATTGTGCTAAAAAACACGGAAAGGTTTAAAATGAAAAAGAATAGAATTTCTTATAATATATTTAAATTTACTTTAGGTATAATATTTAGAATTTGCTATAGGCCTAAAACTTATAATAAAAAGCTTATTCCTAAAAAGGGAGCAGTTATCTTTGCCGGAAATCATTATCACCTTTTTGATCAAAACTTAGTTATATTATCAACTAAAAGAATGGTTAGATACATGGCTAAAATAGAATATTTTAATGATAAAAGAAAAGCTTGGTTCTTTAAAATGGCAGGTTGTATTCCAGTAAATAGAGAAATAAAAGATGAGAATGCTTCTAAAGAGGCTCTTAATGTACTAAAAAACAATTCAGCCTTAGGAATATTTCCTGAAGGAACAAGAAATAAAACTGATGAGTTTTTACTCCCGTTTAAGTTTGGGGTTGTATCACTTGCTCAAAAAACAGGTGCTGAGATAATGCCCTTTGCTGTAACTGGTGATTATAAAATTTTTCAAAAAAGTAATTTAAATATTAGGTATGGAAAACCATTTAAAGTGCCTAAGGATATGGATTTAAAAGAGGCTAATGATAAGCTTTTTAAAGTCATCAGTGACCTAAAAAAAGAAGGACTAAAAAGCATAGGTAAAAATTAAACATAAATTTCATAATAATATCACACGAATTTCATAAACTTTAGATATATTAAGAGTGCGAAAGGAAGTGATAAAATATGATGCAGTAGTAGCCTAGATTTTGTTAGGCTACAAGATTAAAGGTTTTTTACCTACCCATTACATTCTAAACACTTTTAAACAACTTAACTGATATAGTTATTAATAAATTAATAGTGGCCTCGGAGATACCCGCAAGTGACATTGTAAGTCAGGGCAAAGTTTATAAGAACAAGATATTTTTAATAACTTATCGTAACAAATTATAAAAATTTTAATTTTTAAAAGACAGGTAATCTTTCCTACCTTGTCTTTTTGATTTTTAAATGTTAAAGTAACTTCTGAGGTGCTTATGAAGCGATATCAAAACTTAACTAAAGAAGAATATAACACTCTTATTTATAATAAAATATTAATTGAAACAATAAGATCAACTAATAAAGCAAAAGATATATATGATATAGATATTTTACTTGAAAATAATCAAAAACAAAATCTTAAAGGAAATATTTTACTTTATGAAGATAACTGGTTTGAAGGACTAGTATATACTCAGGAAAAAGAAGAAATATTTATCTTTGGAATTATGCTAGAAAATAATTTTATTCAAATATTTTATATATCAAGTATTCTATCATTTCCATTAATGTCATATTTAAATAAAGAATCAAATAACTATGAAGGTAATCTTGAATTAATTGGTCTTTCAAGAAGAGAAGATTATGGAAAAAGTTCTATAAATCTTAATTCAAGAAAGAAAAGATCTCCAGTAGGTGTTAAAATATCAGAATGGAAACTAGATAATGCATTAAATAAGGATGTTACTTTTTATATTAAATTGAAAACTTTAAGTGAAGAGTTATTAGAATTAATAATAAATCAAAATAATAATAGTGAAAGTAAACTATTTGATTATCAAATACTAACACTAAGAAACAGTACCTTAGATGAATTTTTTAAAGAAATACATAAGGTAGATATATCAACATATGTATCAAAAGAAAAATCTAAAAAAAGATAATTGAAATAAACTAAATATTTGATATAATAACTTTAGTTGCTGGCATAGTATAAAGGTATTACGAGGCCATGGTAAGGCTTTAATCGGTGTTCAATTCACCGTGCCAGCACCATAATAAGGAAAGAATATATGAATATAGATAGACAGTTTTATGAATTACTTGGATTTCTTGCTCTAGGATCATCTCTTGAATTTTATGATCTAGATAATTTAAATGATTTGAAAATGGTTAACTTTGCAATTAAATCATATTTAGCTGATTATGAAATAGAAGTAATTGAAGAAGAAGTAATTAAAGAAATAGCAGCGAGAAAAGAAATGAAAAATACAGTACCAAATAATGTTTATGATATAAAAACTGGAAAAGCTCTTTAACAACTTTTCCAGTTTTAATTTATTGTAAATTCTCCAGAAATATAAATTTCATTATTATCAGAAAAAACACTTTTAATAATTCTATAATCACCTTTAGGAAGTTTACCATAACCATAACTCCAGTCAATATCTATTTCTTTAGACTCATCTGGTTTTAATATATAACCAATCAAAATAAAGTTAAGTTCATTTTTTGGTCTAAGTTTATACCAAAAATCATTTTTCGGTACTTCAATAAAATAAGGCTCGCCATAAGTATAGTTTTCATCTGTTTTATTATGTAAAGTAATAGTACTATCTATTACATTCATACTTACTAAATCATTGTTAATTTAATAACTTGATTTTTTTTCTAAAGTACATCCAAATATAAAGATAATAATAAAAATTATAAATATTGTTTTTTTCATTTAAGCTCCTATTTAAAGATTATATCATAAGTTATTTTTAATTTAACTTTAATATTCAAGAATATAAAAACTAAATCTTTCATTAATATATATATGAATATAAATTAATAAAAAAGCAATCAATTTAGGTGATTCTAAATTAATATAAATAAATGGGTCGCAAATGGGTCGCAAATTGACGACGCTTTAAGTTATCTAGATTTAATAAATAAACTTAGTGGTAAAATTGTAAAATACAAGAGGCATGATAATAGAGACTACCCAGAGTATGCTATTCGCGAAAGTTTGTTAAATTCATGTATACACCGATCATTTGAGTTCAATGGAAGTGTTATTGTTCATGTTTTTCTTGACAGAATAGAAGTGGTTT
>DUUS01000118.1 GCA_012841465.1 Mollicutes bacterium | reverse complement strand
CTAGCAAGCATGATAAGTGATTTATCAAATCCTTATTTAGGACTTATCTTAGGATTTTTAATAACTATGGTACTGCAAAGTAGTACTGCTTCAATTAGTTTACTTCAAGTTTTTGCATCGCAAGGTTTAATTAATTTACAAATGGCATTTCCAATTTTATTTGGAAATAATATTGGAAGTTCTACAACTACAATGATCGCAAGCATAGGATCAAATAAAAATGCTAAGAGAGCAGGCCTTTTTAACTTTATTTTTAATTTAATCGGAGCGATGATATTTTTATTTATATTGAGAGTACCAGTTCAAAACTTAGTAGTAAAACTATCATCAGGCGATGTTCAAAGACAAATAGCAAATGCTCATACAATATATAATATAATAATTGTACTACTTCTTTATCCTCTTGTTAATTTTTTAGTAAATACGACAAAGAAGATAATACCTGATAAAGCCGAAGATAAAGAAAAATCTATCTTTGATTTTATAGACCCTGAAAAAGAAGAAACTCCTGCTATAGCCTTAGAACAGACTTTAAAAGAAGTTGTAAGAATGACTCAGTTAGTTGAAGATAATTTAAATAAGTCTTCTTTAATATTTAAAAAGAAGGAAATTAAATTAGTAGATGATATTTATGCTACAGAAGACAGAATAGATAAATTAGAACTAGGAATATCTACTTATTTGTTAAACCTTTCTAACCAAAAATTAAATAAAAAAGAACAATATACTTTAAATTCACTTATGAAAGTAATAAGTGATGTTGAAAGAATCGGAGATAATGCTGAAAATATAGCTAGAATGTCAGAAAAAGCAATTTATAATAATTTAGAATTTAGTAATGAAGCATTAGAAGAATTTGATAATTTATTTGATAAAATAATAATATCACTTAATACTACTATAGAAGCTTTTAATGAATTAGATTTAAAGAAAGCTAAAAGAACTATTAAAATAGAAAAAGAAATTGGAAATATGCACAAAGAATATAAAAACAATAACGTATATAGATTAAATACTAATTTATGTGATCCAGCCTCTGGAAGAGTCTTTTTAGATATTATAAGTGATTTAGATAGTATTGCTGATAAATGTGCTAAAATATCTGATTATGTTATTGAATATCATGATAGTAATAAATCTAAAAAAACAAATATTCTTAGTAAATTTATAAAGTAAATAATGAGAAAATTAAATATAGTAAGTGGTAATATTTTAGATTATTTAAGTGGTATAGATGCTATAGTAAATTCAGCTAATAAATATATGACATCAGGTAGTGGAGTATCTGGTGCTATTTATAAAGCAGCAAATAAAGAAAAATTAGAAGCATATTGTAAAGAAAATTATCGAATACTTATGAAAACAAATGAAGTGAGAATCACACCAGGATTTGATTTAGGTATTGATATCATTCATATATATACACCTAAGTTTCTTAAAGAGAAAGAGCCGATTCAAATGTTACTTGATGCATATTCTATTTTATTAAAAGTTGCATCTGAAAAAGGATATAAAAATATAGTTACTGTAAGTCTTGGAACTGGAGTTCATGGATATAAGCATGAAGATGTTGCTAAGCCTGTTCTCGGTTTAATAAAAGACTATTTAAAGTATTCTGATGCGAGTTTTAGTATAACTTTAGTTTTATCTACAGAAGATATCAGAGATTTATATATTAATTATTTAAATTAAAAATAAAACACAAATTTTCATGTATTTTAATTAACCTCGCATTTCTAAAAGTGTCGAAAAAACAGAAGTTTTAGAAATAGATTTCTAAAACTTGACTTATAATACTTTTTATTATATTATTAAATTGGAGATATAATATGATAAAAACACCAAAATACCTAATAAGAAATGAATATTTGAATGATTTGATAGCTGCTAAAGATAAAGACATAATAAAAGTGGTTACAGGAATAAGAAGATGTGGTAAATCAACTTTATTTAAAATATATATCGAATATTTAAAACAATTAGGCGTTACAGATGACCAAATAATAGTTATAAATCTAGAAGATATTGATTTTGAATTTTTAGATGATTATAAAAAACTTCATGATTATGTTAAAGAAAAATTAATTCCAAATAAGAAAAATTATGTATTTCTAGATGAAGTACAGACAGTAGATCAATTTGAAAAGGCTTGCGATAGTCTTTATATAAAAGAAAACGTAGATTTGTATATTACTGGTTCAAATGCTCACTTATTATCAGGTGAACTTGCAACTTTATTAGCTGGGAGATACATTGAAATAAAAATGTT
>DUUS01000019.1 GCA_012841465.1 Mollicutes bacterium | reverse complement strand
CTTGTATACTGATAAATCAATTAATGCAGTTTATGAAGATTTATTATTTATTTATCCAGATTCTAAGTTTTTATTTTTAAAGAATCAAATTGTTATTTATTATGAAGACCAATTAATTGAACTTTCCCTCAATTGCAAGTCGAATTAAAAATTGCTGAAAAGGGAAAAGAAGGGAAAAATTGAATTCCTCGGAGATAGTATTTTCGTCTTTTACATCGTTCATAAATTTAGTTATCCCTGATGTTGAATAATCTAATTTTCTCCCTCGAAACCACCCAGGTCTTTTATGTAATTCAGGCGCTTGAGCAATAGTAGCTGTCAATTTTGTTAATAACTCTTCTTTATTTTTACATTCTACAACCATTCGACCGGTTTTAACTCTCTTTTTAAATTCATTAAGTTTTATTTTGCTGCTTTCGTCCTCATCAAAATTTTGAGAATAATTCAATATAAACGCTAAAACTGGTATTTTTTTACTAACCGCATAATTATATTCCATTTCTGTATAACTTATCTCTGTTTTTTCATTTATACTACCATATCTATTGCCAACCAATAATATATAATAATCACTTAAATCTATTACTTTTTTAATAATTTCAAATTGTTCATCATCTACTGCGGTGAAAAATTCCATGCCAGCCGGAATGTTATTTGCAGTTAATACAATATCAAAAGCATGTTTTCTTTCATCAATCAAATCACGAAATGTTGAACTTATGAAAAATTGATACTTTTTTTCCATAATTGTTCTCCTAAAATTCCCTAATGTATGAGTTTTTTAAAATATATAGTTGTTCTCTAACTTTTTTTGCTGCATTTTTAGTTCTGCTATGGCTCTTAAAACGACCATATGTTTTTTCAATTAATTTAAGGTCACCATATTTGGACAAGACTTCTTTGATATCTTCTTCTTGCATTATCCCTTCATTGTTATAACTTAAAACTAAATATTTATAATTTCCTTCTTTAGCAATAATTTCTAAATCTCTTAATGCTGTAACTGCGTTGCAAAATGTAGATTTTTGTTCATCATACGGTCTGAGACCTGCTACTCCATAAATATCTGGAGAATCATATTTAGCTATCGTTTCAAGCAAATGATAATTTGGTGCATATTGTCTTTGATTATATGGTGGGTCCAAATATATAATATCAGCTTCTACTTTATCTAACAATTCCATACTATCAGCACAAAAAACTTCATGTTGTTGATTTCCTTCTATCAATGATATTGATCTCATTTCAAATGGTTTTAAAGCTCTTGGATCCCATTTTTTGCTAAATGCAGCATAGACACCAGCTACATTTGTATAAAAAGAAACACTTTCCAATAATGTTGCTAATAAAACATAGTACTCATTATGATTAATTAATTCTTCCTTTTTCCATTCTTCAATAGTACTTCTGATGGCATCAATCTTCATTGCATTCTCATCACTTAAGTACATCCTTGGTTTATCTAATTCTTTTGTTCCGCCAGGACTATAATTTTGATAAATGAACCCTTTTTTACCTTTAAGATTGTTTAAATATGTTAAAACCAAGTCATAATTTTTATATATTAATGTGGTAGGAATTACAGTTATTTTGTTCAATAACTTTTTAAATTCTGGATATCCATTATTTTTAATATATGCTTCTTGTAAAACATATGAAAAATACATTATGTCTGATGAATATATTTTAAACCCTTTTTCTTTAAAAAATTTAGCTACGCTAGCAGTTCCAGAGAAAAAATCAAATAAACTTTCGCCCTCAATCCCATTATCTTTCAAAGTTTCATATATAAAATCAGTCAAATTTTCTTTGTTGCCTATATATCTCATAGTTATTATCATTCCCGTTTCTTATTTTATATTCATCATGACTAAAGTTAACTTCATAATTTATTACCAATACTTCTCTAGTTTTATCGTCAATTTCAATAATTGTATGATAATTAGAGTTATTATAATTGTTGTTTATTGGTATCACAATATAATTATTTTTTTCAAGCCATTCTAATAAATGTGTGTTTTGTCTTCCCTTATGCGTTAAAACATTTGATAAGGCAAACTTAATTCTGCTTTTGTTTAAATTATCCATATATTCTAGAAGATCTAACTCTTCTTTTTTACTCCAACCATCAAAACCTCTTTTACCATCGTTGTATGTTCCGGTAGTAATGAGATATGGGGGATCCATATATACAAAATCCTTTTCATTTAATAAATTAATATCAATGTCTTTAAAATCTTTATTTACAAAAACAATATTCTGTCCTTGTATAATGTCAATCATTTTATTTAGGTTAGTTTCCATATTTTTGTTAAATCTGCTTCTATTTTTGCCAAATGGTGTGTTAAATTCATGATTATTATTAAATCTAATTTGGTGATTAAACGAATATGCAGTTAAAACAAACAATAATATTGGGTGTTTTTTATTATTATATGATTTTCTTAATTCTAGGTAACCTTCTTGATTAGTCAAGGACAAATCATATTTTTCTATAATCGAATTAATTTCTCCTAATATTTTCCCTTTTGGATTATTTTTAAAATATTTATACATATCTATCAAATAAGTTAAATTATCATTTGCAACTATCTTGTTTGCTTTCACATTTAAAAAAACACTTCCCCCTCCAGTGAATAAATCAATAAAAGTATTTATCTCACTTGGGAAGTATTTTAATAATTGATCAAGTATTTTATACTTCCCACCTATATAGTTAAGTGGTGATTTATTAAACTTTGACAATGTTACCTCCAAAAATCCTTTAAATTTTTAATTGCTTCTTTAAATAATGATGGTGACCAAACCCATATTTCAAGTTTTCCGTCATTAGTAAGTAAAAAACCAATCTCTGTTTCTGTTATATCAGTTCCATTTCCTTTACCATATAAAACAACACTTCTTATGATTTTATATTTTGATGAATAATGTTTTTTAATATATTCTTTTTCAATAAAATCATAATCTTTTAATTCATTAATTCCAGCAAATCTATTATCAAAGGTTTTACCTTCAATATTAATAATTTCATTTTGATTAGGATCGATTAAAATCAAATCCGGTATTCTCATAGCATAATCTTTATCGCCTGATTTATACTTATCTCTATTAGTATATTTTTGTAGTGGGATCATATCCCCAGCTGAGGTTACGAAATACCCTTTTTCACTTCCTGCATGATTATCAAAAATAGAATAACCCTTGGTAAAGTTTTCCACAACAATATGAATAAATATAGTTCCTAGTTTTTCGCCTTTTTCCTCATAATGCCAATATTTTTTTGGCCAATTATATTTAGGAACTTGTAATCCTTCAATTTCAACATTTAATAAGTTACATATAGCAATAAATTTATTTCTAGATGTTAAATGGTTCTGCTTCAAACCATGTTGTGTAATTATAATTTTAGATTTATTATCAAATTTTCTAATAGATGACATAATTAAAGATAATGCTCCAATATTGGGATCATGAGCTAAAGAGCCACTTTTAAATAATCTTCCAGAAACTTTAATCAAATCTTTTTCTTTTTTAATTAATAATGGAACATTACCCTTAGGTGGTCTTCTCATCGAATTTTTATGTCTTATAAGATCATCTAAATCTTTAAACTTTGAATAATGTTCCATTTTTAATTCTTTCCCTAAAATAGAAACATTATTAGTAGTTAACATTTTATTACCAAATATATTGGTATCTGTTGGTTCTTTATTATCTTCTATTTGATTATCATATAACATTATTTTTTTAGTATTTGGATAATAACGATCTAAAAAAACAAATTTTGTTCCTCTTTGATATACTCCTGTATTTCTACTTTCACCATCAGTTGTTTTAGTAACTTCAATAGCATATAAAGGTTCCTCTTCAGGTTTTGGTAATTTTTCTTGAAAATAAACAAGATAATCAACAAACGAACTATTACCGCTTATTATTCTTATTTTAATTTTAGGAACATTATTACAAGTTATACCAATAACATCGTATTCAAAAGTGAACCTATTATTAG
>DUUS01000117.1 GCA_012841465.1 Mollicutes bacterium | reverse complement strand
TTTACCGTTGAAACATTTGTAAGTACAGTAAATTCAAAAGAAATATATCTAAATGAAGGATACTATACATTACAAGAAACAAAAGCACCAAATGGATATAAATTAAATACTACAGTTGTTTACTTTCATGTAGATAAAGAAGGTAATACAAAGATTAGAAATGCATCAGGATCATACATCTCAGTAAATGAAATAATCTTAACTAACAGTACATTTGATATGGTAAATATCAGCAAACTAGATAAAAACACAAATAATTATTTAGTTGGTGCTGTACTAGAAGTAAAAGATGAAAAGGGAAGTACCGTTGCTTCATGGACAACAACGAATCAAAGTCATAATCTAACACTTAAACCAGGAGTTTATACTGTAAGTGAAACATATACTCCAAAAGGATATTTAAAAAATACCGATGTGATTACGTTTAAGTTATTAGAAGATGGAAGTTTAATGATTAAAAATTCAAGTGGTAACTATATGAATGCTGCTGGAATTATAATCTATAACGTACCAGAAGAAGAATATGAAGTAATTACTGAAGTACCAAAAACTGGATTATCTAGTACTCTTACATATGTAATGGGTAGTGTAACTCTAGCAGCAGGTGCTTGGGTACTATATAGAAATGAAAAATATACCATATAATAAAAAAATAGTAATTGGAGTTCTAGCTGTGTTTGCTGGGCTCTCACTACTATTAAGCAATTACTATAACGAAAAGAAATTCGAGGTCTTTGATGAAATGAATGAGCTTTATTATAATGAGCTTGTCCATTTAGATGAAGATGTAGAAGAATTAGAATCAGATGTAATAATCGATGAGCCAGTAGTAGAAGTTACTACAACTAAAAGAGGTAATGTTGTAGACATTCCTCAAACAGAGCCAAGAACTACTAAAAAACGGGCAGTTGATTATAATAAGTACTATGTCGGTTATGTATCTATTCCTAAGATTAACTTAAGAAAAGGATTTACAGAAATAAACAATAGATATAACACCGTAAGTAGAAATGTTCAGGTTATTAAACCATCAACATATCCTGATGCTAATAAAGGTAATTTTATCTTAGCAGCTCACTCAGGAACTAGTTCAGTATCATTCTTTAAAGATTTATATAAATTAAAGTTAAATGATGAAGTAATAATTACTTATAAAGATAAAGAATATAAATATATTATTAAAAATATATATACTGATACTAAAGATGGAAATGTAACAATAAAAAGAAATAAAGATAAGACAACACTTACATTAATAACTTGTACAAAAAATGATAATAAAACGCAAACTATATATATAGCAGAGCGTATATAAGAATAAAAGGGTAAGAGGTGATTTGTATGGTGGAGTATACTCTGCTAGAAAAGATTAAGACTTTATTTGATCTTATTACAAGTTCACCTCTTTTTTTGATTCTTTTATCTGGTATTATTCTAATGATTATTGATATGTTATTTATTTCAAATAAAGATAAAAAAACTCAAAAGATATATTTAATAGTATCTATTCTTTTAATAATACTTATATTAAATTTATATTTTAATTCGATATTAAGTATACTCGATACTATTAGTAAAAATATCGTAACAATAATATATTTTCCAACTATTCTTCAATATATAATTATGCTTATAATTAGTATTGTTATATTACTAGTAAGTATCTTTAATAAAAGAATAAACAAAATAATTAAAAGAATAAATATCTTTGTACTTATTTTAAATACATTTTTATTCTTTTTAATACTAGATCAAATAAATAATAATAATGTAGACTTATCAAATAAAATAAGTATTTATAGTAATTCTCATTTAATGATACTTCTTGAATTAAGTATTTTAATATTTGTAATCTGGATAATTTCCTTAATATTATATTTAATAATCAAAAAACTTCAAAATAAAAAAACAATTGAAGAAACTAATATGTTTTATGAAAAGCCAAAGCTTCCAGAAAAATTTGAAGAATTACAAATGCCAAAAAGAAAAACAGAGTATGTTACTATTGAAAGAGAAAAAACTGATGAATTATTTACCTTAGAAGAATATAAAAAGATGAGAGAATTACTTGAACATATTAATAAAGATAAAGACTAAAAGTCTTTTTTTTAGTGTTTTACATATATTATAATATGAAAAAAATAAGTTTAATAAACAATTTTTATTTATCAATAATTATCATAGTAACCCTTGGTTTTATCTTTCATTATTTATATCAGCTAACCAATCAAAACTTTTTTATCGGAATGATTAGCCCAGTAAACGAAAGTGTCTTTGAACATCTTAAATTAGTATTATATCCATCTCTTATTTGGTGGACTATATTTTATATTATAAATAAAGACAAAATAAATGCACCAACTTGGTTTTTAGGTTTCTTTATATCATCTATAATATCAATGATTATAATAATGAATACCTATTATTTACTAAAGTATGGATTTAATATAAGTAGTTTAATTATGAATATAATTACCCTTATATTAGCAGTAATAACCGGACAATTATTAGGTTATTTTATTTATATAAAAATAAATAATGTAAATATTATGCTTCCAATAATATTGATAATAACTTTAATTATAAGTTTTAGCTGCTTAACTATAAATCCCCCTAAGCTTCCTATATTTAAAGATGATTTAAATAATACCTATGGAATGGTTGACTAATTTAAATAAAAAGGTTATATTTTATATCGGAAAGGAAAAGTATGAAAAATATAATCGCTATTAGTGGAAGCTTAAGAAAAGATTCTTATAATACTAAAGTACTAGAAGAAATAAAAAAAATGATTGATAAAGAAGTAAGCTTTGAAATACTAGATATTTCAAAAGTACCTTTATTTAATCAAGATATAGAAAATAATGAAAATAAAGATATTATTAATATTAAAAACAAAATAAAAAAAGCCGATTTAGTAGTAATATCAACGCCTGAATATAACTATTCATTTAGTGGAGTATTGAAAAATACCTTAGACTGGCTCTCAAGAGGAGAGGATTTAGTATTTCTTGATAAAAAGGTAGCTTTAATAAGTGCATCTGCATCAAGATTTGGAGGCGTTAGAGCCCAAAATCATCTTAGGGATGTACTTCTATGTATGGGAGCAAATACTCTTTATAAACCTGAGGTATATATTGCATTTGCTCATGATGTATTTGTAGATAATACTATAAATGATCCAAGAGTTAAAAAACAAATTATTAACTTTAAAGATAATTTATTAAAAGAGATAAATTAATTTCTTTTATAAATAATTTTATCATTAAAAATAAAAGCATTATTATTTAAACTAGCTTTTATTTTTTTACTTTTATTAAAAATATGATAAACAGTAATATCATTTATAATTAAATAATCAGTAATTATTCTACGGTGACATCTCCACCATAATGCTTCAGAGCACATTATCCCAATATTATATTTCTTACTCAAATTTATAATTTCTTTTATACCTAAAGAAAAATCATCACTAAAGTGTGCATAATTAGCATAATTTCTAAAACTTTTATTTTCCCAAAAGTTATTAATGTCTTTATATTTATTTTGTCTCCTTCCTCCAAGAGAGGGAAGGTGTTTATAATTAATTAACTTTTCTAAATTTTCTTTATTAAAATGAGGAAACTTATTTGATCCTGGCATACTTCTAACATCAATTATTAAATTAATATTATAACTATTTAAGATATTTAAAAACTCATCGATACTTAAATTAGAATGACCAAGAGTATAAACCATACTATCACCTAGTATTATTATGGATTTTATTCCTTAATTAATTTAGCATGAAGTACGATTCGGTCTTTTCCACGGTCATGACAAGTAGATAGGGTAAGTATTTTATCACTTGTATCTAGCTCTTCTTCAAAATCATAAATACTTCTTTCAGTTATTAAATCAAGAAAAGCCTGATACTTATCATGATCATAAAATGTAGTATATAAATAATCAGTAGTATTAGGAATTCTATAAATCGAAAATATTTTCCATTTCATCGAACTATTTAAAGTATTAAAGGTAATGATTCTGTTTTCATCCTTTTGGCTCCAATTTTTATTTAAGGCATATCTTAGGGTTCCAAACATTATTCCCCCATTAATATTATGTCCATAAATAATTGTGTTTTGATTTAAGATGTCAATATCATTACGGTAATCCATAAAAACCCATCCCATTGAATTTCGATGTTTATTAAAGTCTCTTTTTAAATAGTATTCATTATCTTTAGCTTGAACAACTGGATAATCTATTCTTGTATTATTAACAGTAATCCATCCCTTAGTATCACTGTTTATATTAAGAAGCGTATCAAATACTTTTTCATAGTTTTTATAATAGGAACTTACATAGTTATTTTTAGGTGCGGTTGTTGTTTCTTCTAAGTTGTCATCATCATCGGGAACAATATACTCTATTTCACTATCTTGATCATCTAAGTTATATTCTCTGTCAATCTGACTTATTATATCTTGTAGTTCCTGCTCAATTAGTAATATATCATTTTCTTGTTTATAGTTCTTATAAATATTAAGGCCCATTAATATAAAGATTAAAACTATTAAAGTACTTAGTGAATATTTAATAAAGTTTAAATTTAATTGTTTAAAGATATTATTCTTTTTATATTCTAAACTATAATTTATCTTTAAAATTATATTTCTTTTCTTAAAGATTCTTTCATGTTTTTTTCTTAAAGCATCAACTGAATTAAAGATAAGTTTTAAATCATTATCTTTTTCATTAATAACTATTTTAATATTAGTTAAGTTTAAATCAAGTATTAAATCTAATATATAATTTAAATCAATATATGAAAAATGTATTAAATTGATAGTTTTTAAATGATGATTAATATTTAAAAAGGTTTTAAAGTCTTCTAAATCATATTTATCAAAATCCTTACTAATATTAATAGTTTTTTTATAATAAAGATTACTATAGGTATTAAGATTATTTTCTTCCATAAAATTACTTATAAAAAACATTTCACTTTTTAAATTAACTACTAAATCTTTATTAACATCTAATCTTTCAAGTAAGTAGGGTGGCATATCATAAACAGTAAGTTCTTTTAAATGATTATTTTCAAGAATTAATAAAAAAATATTATAAGTTATTGTCTTTTGAGGTTTTATTTCAAGTTTTAATATACTAGGAATTTCATTGATAACTTTCATAGAAACCATCAAAATATCATTATTAGTAATAATAGCCTTATTAACTTCTTTTTTAATTAAAACAACATTAAGAAAAGAAACAACTAGTTCTAAATTAGCATAAATATAACTTTTACTAAAAATAATTTCACTTGTATCAATAATATTAGTATTATTTAAATTCTCTTTAGGAGCATCACTTTTCATAAGAGAAATTGTAAGAGTGTTTTTAGTTATTTTAAATTTAAGTTTTTCCACTTATTAACCTACCTTCTATTAATATAATAACATATTTAATTATTAATATAAATAAAGATTTTAAGTTGTATAAAAAGATAAATTTTGGTATTGTTTATATAGAGTATAGAAGTGGACGTGAATTTATGAAAAAAAGAGGTTTTACTTTAACTGAAATAGTACTGTCAGTAACTATACTAGTATCAATTGGTTTAATAGTTGCACTAGGATTTAATAAAATGTTTGATCAAAATAAAGATGAAACCAAATTATCATTTGAAGATCAAGTATTAAGTTCAACAGATTTATATCTTTTAAATAATCAAAATTTAATGAATGAACTTCAAACTGAAAGAGGATATATAACAATAACTATTGGACAGTTAATGAGTGCTGGATTCCTCGATTCAAATTTACTTGACCCTGAAACTAATGAAGTAA
>DUUS01000116.1 GCA_012841465.1 Mollicutes bacterium | reverse complement strand
TTACCTAGAAAAATTTCTTGATTGTCTCCTGTAGGTATTCCTGTTAGTTCTTCTATTGATGGAGCTACCTCTCCATTATCATCTGTATTTGTTGAAGTTAGTTTATACTTTAGAGCATTGTCACTAAATGAATTTTCTTCAACAATAAGTAAGATATGATATTCCATATTATTAGAAGTATTATTGTTACCTGTTAGGGTGAAAGTTTTTGTTCCAAAGGGATTATTGTCTGGTCTTATATCTAATGCTTCAATTTCTTGACCAATACTATCATAGTGAATTGTCATTACTCCACCAGTTACATTTATTGTTGTTGAGTTTTCTGTTCCGGTTATATTTGCAGTGAAGTATGCAAATGATAATCCGATTGTTATTAGTAGTAGAGATAATATCATACTTATTATTGTTATTATTGTTATTTTTTTATCGTTCATAATTACTCTCCTCTACTTAAGATAATTTTATCAATTTATAGTGGCTTTTTCAAATAAATTAATTCATTAAAAATAAGTTTTTTAAAATATTTAAAATAAAATCATAATTGGCATAGGTTAAAAATAAACTAATGGCAAGAAATGGTCCAAAAGGTAATATTCCTTCTTTATTTTTAAATGATATATATACTGCATAGGGAAAAGCCAAAAATGATGCTAATACCAGATAAAATATTCCTAAGGGTATACCTAGAATCATTCCTGAGATAAAGGATAGTTTTATATCTCCTCCACCCATTGATTCTTTTTTAAAGATAAAGTTACCAAATAGCATTATTCCATAAACAAATAAAAATACTACAAAGCCATAAAATATACTTGATAGAGCACTTATAATTCCACCATATATTAGTTTAATAATAAATATTAGTATACCACCTGTTATTAACACTTCATCTAATATAATCATTTCTTTAGAGTCTGTTATAAATATTAAAACAACCAGTGATGAAATAACTAAAGATATGAAAAACTGCTCTGTTATGCCAAATAAATGAAAACTTATTAAAAATAATACCCCTGTTAATATTTCGATTGATATATACATAAATGAAATATTAATATTACAGTTTTTACATTTTCCTTTTAAGAAGAGAAATGAAAAAACTGGTATGTTTTCATACCATTTAAGTTGATATTTACATTTAGGACAATGACTTCTTGGTTTTACTATTGATTCATTTTTTAAAAGTCTTAGACCGACTACATTATAAAATGATCCCATTAACAGACCAAATACAAAAATAAATATACTCATGTTTTCCTACTGTATCTCAGCATATAAACCAAACATTGGTAGAATTACTGAAAGTACGATACCTCCAACTACAACTGCTAATATAATTATCATTGCTGGTTCTATAAAACTTTTCATACTATTAATTATTGATTTATGGTTTGTCTGATAATAATCAGCTACTTTGCTCATCATTTCCGCAAGTTCTCCAGTTGATTCACCTGTTACTATCATATAATAAGCAACATCTGGTACTGCCCAGTGATCTTTAAATGAAGTACTAATTTTTTCTCCCTTAGCAATATTATCAATTGTTTCGATCATAATATCCCTGTAGATTTCATTTTTAGTTATACTTGTCAGTATATCAATACTGTCAGTAATAAATACATTGTTTTTTAGTAGTGATGAGAATGTTTTAGCAAAGATATTCATTTCTTTATAAATAATTATCTTACCAAGTACAGGCATTTTCATACTTATTTTTTGTATGAATGCTCTAAACGCTTTAACTTTTCTATATAACAAAGAAATAATTAAAACTAAAGTAGCACCAATTAACAATATAAAAGATATATTATCTTGAAGGAATCTACTAGTAACTATTACTGTTGCTGTTAGAGGATTAAGTTCTGCTCCTGCTTGGTGATAGATCATTTCAAATTCTGGTATAACAACTATTAAAATAAATATTACTACAGCTATAGAGAAAACCATTATTATCGCTGGATAACTCATCGCACTAATCATCTGTTTTCTTGTGGCTTCCATATCAGTATAGTAATCTGCCATATCATCTAAGGTTTCTTCTAATTCTCCAGTTGCTTCTGCAGCTTTTATCATATTAATTAAAAGCTGTGGAAATACTCTTTTTTGTTTTTCAAGAGCTGATGAAAATGATTCTCCTAAAGTTAAGTTATAAACAATTGAGTCAAAAATTCTTTTTTTGTTAGAGTCTTTACTCATTTGTTTACCTAAAATTCTCATCGAATCTGTCAGTGGTATTCCAGATTTTATATAAGTTGAAAGCTGTGTTAACCAAAATATTAAATCTTTATTTTTAAATTTTGTAGTATTAAATGTAGAAGGTCCATAGAGAAATTCAATTAGGTTTGATGTTGATATTTTTAGTACTTTGTATTTTTCATTATCTAAATAGGTATATACTTCCATTTTAGAAAAAGCAATAAATGTATTTGTTTCTTTTTTCCCTTCAGGAGTAATAGCAGTATATCTAAAAGTAAGCGGCACATCACTTCTTGATGTATCTCTTTGAAGTGATTCATAAAGCATCGCTCTTGTTTTTTCTTCTTTTAATTGTTTTCGAGTCTTTTTTACAGGCCCTTCAACCTTTTCTTCTCTTCTTTGAAGTGCCTCATTAATATCAGTTTCACTTTTTTTAATACTATCATTTAAAGTAGCTCCTACAGAGAC
>DUUS01000115.1 GCA_012841465.1 Mollicutes bacterium | reverse complement strand
TTTTCACTGTTTAATTTTTTTCTGCTTTTTTTAATGTTTTAATTTCTCTTGCTGAAAGTTTAACTTTTATTCCATCAATAGTTGTAGTTTGATAGTTAGGTTTCTGCATATCGTTGGTGATATTTAAAGCTTTTGATCTTCTATTAACACGCAGATTTTTTTTAGTTGATAAATTCTTAGCCATGTTGTTCCTCCCTCAATTTCTTTTTGATTTTATCATAGTTATTTAGGGCTGTCAAACAGTTTGTCAAAGAAGTCTTTATATTATATAATTAACTTGGTGGTTAGTATTAAAGAAAATATCTTTATTAAAACTGATTATTCATTATTAAAGAGTCTTATTAAGTTAGATGATTTATTTTTATATGCCAGTAAAAACAATTATAAAACTCTTGGTGTTATTGATGATAATTTATCTTATGTAGCAGAGTTTATGAATCTTTCTTTAAAATATAATATAAAGCCAGTAATCGGACTTACTGCTTCTTTTAATGATAAAGACATTATAATATATGCTAAGAATTATGAAGGTCTTAAAGGTTTATATAAACTTAATTACTTTTGCTTAGATAATCCTTTAAATATAGTTGAGTTAACTAAATATATTACTAACTTTATTATTTTACTTCCCTTTAAATCAAAAGAGCTTTATCCTGAATTTAGTAAACTAACAAAAGATATATTTATTGGGTATAACTGCGCGGAAGATAAATTAAGTGCTGAGATTTTAACTGAAAACACTATTTATTTTAAAGAAGTACTTTCAATAAATGAAAAAGATACTCAGTATATAAACTTACTTACATGTATTGATGAAGGTAAAACAATTAATGAAATAGATAAAAAAGAATATCTTCATAATTATTTAAAAGAAGTAGATATATCTCAAATAAGTGATTTAATTGATATAAAATGGGAAAAACATAGTAATTTAATTCCTAAGTTTATAGAAAACAGTGATAAATACTTAGAAGCACTTTCAATAAAAGGACTTACAAAGAGATTAAATGGAAATATTCCTGATAATTATAAAGAAAGATTACTTTATGAATTATCAGTAATTAAAAATATGGGCTATACTGATTACTTTTTAATAGTTTATGACTATGTTAAGTTTGCGGTTAAAGAAAATATCTTAGTAGGACCAGGAAGAGGATCTGCTGCTGGATCACTTGTTACATATTCACTTGGAATAACATCTGTTGATCCAATTAAATATGGTCTTTTATTTGAAAGATTTTTAAATCCAGAAAGAATATCTATGCCAGACATTGATATTGATTTTGATGCCTTAAGAAGACATGAAGTAGTAGAGTATATAAAAGATAAGTACGGTTATTTAAATGTCATGGGAATAATGACCTATGGTACTTTAACAGCAAAACAAGTCCTTATTAGTTTATCTAAAGTTTATAATAAAAATATAGCAAGTTTACTAAAGTTAATAAATCCTAAAAAGACTTTAAAAGAAAATTTAACAAAAGAAGTTATTAAAATATTAAATACTGATTTAGAAATAAAAAAGATATACTACGAAGCATTTAAAATAGAAGGGATTAAAAAACATATAAGTACTCATGCTGCCGGGATAGTTATTTCAAATACTCCTTTAAATGAAATAATACCGATAACTAAAAGTGGAGATGAATATTTAACAGGTTTTACGATGAATTATTTAGAAGACTTGGGTCTTCTAAAAATGGACCTGCTTGCTATTAAAGATCTAACAACAATATCAGAGATAGTAAGTAATATAGAAGATGATATAAATATAAAAGAAATACCACTAGATGATAAAGAAGTACTATCTAGATTTGCTCTTGCTGATACAACAGGAATCTTTCAATTTGAAAGTGAAGGAATAAAAAACTTCTTAAGACAATTAAAACCAAGTTCTTTTAATGATATAGTTGTAG
>DUUS01000114.1 GCA_012841465.1 Mollicutes bacterium | reverse complement strand
TAATAAAGTTATTATAATCTTTTTCATAATTTTCCTACTCATATTCATATGTTGTTTCTTTTTCTTTAAAGAAAATCTTTCTAAAAACTTTATATCCTACATAAATCGCTACAATACTTATTAAAGAAATAATTAAGATAGCATCTACGTTACTTGGTGTTTTAACATTTATAGTATATTTAGATTCAGTACCATCTTCTGCTTTTACAGTAATAGTAATCTTACTTTTGTTTTTTAAATTTTCATTACCACTAATATGATAAGTAGCTTTATCTGATTCAGGTAAAACAAATATATCAAGTTCGGTTTCATCTTCAATAGTAATATTATAATTTAAAACATTTGGATCAAATTCAATATTCTTACCAGTTATTTTAAATATTGCTAGTTTTGAATTAGAATCAAGTATCTCATTGTCTTTTTTAACATTAATAGAATATACTCTTATTTGTTCATTTTCTGCAGTAACAGTAATTTTTACTGGTATATTAACATCTATATTTTCATTATCAGTTATTTCATAAAAAGCTTTATCATCTTCTAATACAACCATTATATTCAGTGACTTAACATCATCAGAGACATTAATAGTATATTCAGTAATATCTCGATTAAAATTAATATTATGTCCTTCGATTATTAAACTTCCAATATAGTTATTAGAACTAATAGCAGTAGTTGTTGTAGTTGGTTTAGTAGTTATATTTGATTTTCTCGTGGTTCTTCGAGTAGTTGTGGTTGTGGTAGTTGTTGTAGTTGTTGTAGTTGTTGTAGTTGTTGTAGTAGGTGTTACTGGAGGGTATGACATACCAGTAATTGTTCTTGAACAGTCATAATATGTTACTATTCCACAATAACTTTCTCTAATACCACCATCACAGTAACCACTATAAAACCCACATCCTGATGCAACTATTTGAGAATATTTCATTCTATTTCCATTTAAACAAAATGGCAAACTACTATTTTTAAAATAACTTAATCTCCATTGACCATTTTTACAATTTGCTTTTATACAATGGTTAAAATACCCATCGCCCGTAACATTTTCAGGAGATGATTGTTGAAATTCAACGCATTTTCCAAAATCCATATCTTTAGGTATATTAGAATAAGCATTAACGCTTCTTTGAACTATTAATAACATTGTTAATATTAAAATTATTTTTATTGGCTTTTTCATTTATATAACTCCTCTTTTGAAAAAAAGATATCGGTTATGATATCTTTTTAATTTAATCAAGACCTACATTAATAATAACATATTATTATTAATTTTTAAATCTTTTTAAATAAATCTTTTTTGTTAATAAAGTATAAGCTACCACCAAGAGTTATAACTAAGGCACTTAATACTAAATAATAAGTTTCAATACCAGTTTGAGGGTTTTTCTCTCCATGACCACCTTGATTAGCTTGTGTTGTAGTTGAAGTAGTTGTGGTTGTACTAGAGTTTACCTGACCTTCACAATTATAACCATATAAGTCTATAGACCATATATCTCTTTCAAAATACCCTTCTTCTCCAGGCTCATAAGTACAAGTGCTTCCTGCAAATGGTGCCTCTCCTTCTTTTATACCTGGTTGAGTTAATGTATAACTAGGATTTTGATTACCGTTAGCACATGTTATATCTTCTAAAATATGGTGCATTTGATCATATTTTATTCTTGAATTATCACAATAAATTTTCACACAACCTGCCCAGAATCCTGAAACCGCTTGTTGATTTCCTTCGTGGTCATTTTTAGCATACTCATCTAAACACTCTTGTTCTGAATAAAATATGCGGGTTTTGTAATTTTCATCAATTACCTCAGCGTTTACCACCATAGGTATAAATAATAAACATATTAGAACACTCAACACTTTTTTCATTCTTTCACTCCTTAATTTTCCGCATAACTTTTTTGAACTTTGCGCTTTCTAATTACTACTATTAGTATAGCACCTACAACTATTATAATACCACCAAATATAGCTGCAGTCTTTTCAAAATCTTTATCAAATAAGTCTTTAACTATATCTACCGAATAAAGACTTTCAGTTCCATCCTCGGCAATAACCTTGATTCTAACTGTACTGTAGGCAGTTAAATCATTATTACCATACATATATACTTCGGCTCGGTCATGAGCAGGAGTAGCAGTAAACAATAATGTTTTTTCGTTTTTAATTCTTACTTTATAATCATGTACATCAGGTTTAAAATTAATATTGTAATCTTGAACTGTTAGAGTGGCTAATTTTGCATCACTAGATACTTCTAAATTTTCTTCTTTTCGATTTATAAAGACATTATAAACTTTTTTTCTCGGTCCATTAGTTACAATTATTTCTAAATTGTTAGGACCTGGTTGAAGTGGTATATGTTTTGGTATAGTAACCGTAGCATTTGCACTTTCAGGATAAGCATTTACTTCTAGATTAGTTACTTCATATCCAACTCCGATATTATAACTAGTTGTATTTTTATCAAATCTTATATTTGCTCCTGTTATTGTAAGTGAACTTAAATTAACGCTATTTTCTATGGTTTCTTCTATTTCTGTTCCCGTTTTAACAAAAGTAAGTAGATAACTTCTAACAATACCAGCGTCACTAATCGTTTTAATTTCACTAGTAGTTATATCACTACTTAAAGTTACTGTTTTAGGTTCATATCCTTTAACAAAAGCTGTTGTGAAATTAATTAAACTTGCATTTACATCTACTGTTTGAGTATTTTTTGGTACTTCAATTGTATAATCTGATACATACGGATCAAATGTTAATTCACCAACACTTGTTGTTATATTAGAAATTGTATTATTATTATTTCTAACATCTCTTCTATTTACAACAAAGGTATAAGCTCTTTCTTTACCTTCTTTATTTTGAATTTTAACTAAAATAACATTTCTACCATAATTTAAAGTAACTGTTCTAGGTCCATATCCATCAACATAAGAAGCATCTTCACTTGTAAGCGTTGCATAAACCGCAACTTGATCCGCTTCTACATCAACTTCATAACCGTTAGTTAAAAGATCAAATCCGTTAGCAAAAACCGAATCTTTTTTAAGAGCATTTTTATTATTTAATAAAACATACTCACTTGATTTCATATCATAATTACTACCTAAGGTAACATCAGATTTAATTCCTCTAAGACCAAAACTATGAGTTCCAGCAGCATTTCTTATTTCAATATTTGCTGTTGTTGATAAATCATCATCATGAATCGATATTGTTGTAGGATAAGCCATAATATTATCTACAGTCATAATTGTAGCAAAATATATTCCTACTGTGGCAGATTCTTCTGCCTCATAATTTCTATTTGCAAAAGGAATCCAATCAGAGTTAACTGTAGGAGTTAAATCAGTATAAATTTGATAACCTCTTAAACCTCTTTTAGCATTATTATCATAACCTTTAATTCTAATAGTTCCATAGTGGTTTGGACCAACATACCCACCACCACCAGCAATAATAGGACGATCTGAAACCACACAACGGTATTCAAATTCTTTAGAACAGGTATTTTTTACATAATAACTATCAGTCTTACAAGTACTATTCCAGTAATTTTCTTTCATGACTTTGGTATAACCTGGAGCACATGTATACATTGAATGTTCATCTGCTACATCAGGAATTAATCTCCCATTGTCATTTTTATAACAAACTTTCATTGTAACAGTCTCAGTATGAGTTTGATTTTTAAGCGGTCTTTCAGAAACACACTCATTTTTAGAACATGCAGAAGAATCAGGTCTTCTCTCAGTTATATCATACCACTGTACATAAACTGTTCTACCTTCATAGGTTGCTTCACAAAATGGTTTAGTACTATCATAAGCACCACGAGAAATATCTCTTTCTTGAAAAGTACAAGCTTGATTAATTGAGCCGACTAAATCTATTTCACTACCACAAGGTATCACTTTAGGCTCTCCGCCTTTTCTCTCATAATATTTAGCCCCAGCCATTCCAGCATACAATTTCTTGTAGCCACAATCACTAGCACTTGGTTTAGTATCTCTTAAAATAAGTTTAGGTATTGAGGCAACTCCTATTCGAGTTCCGTTTATAGAATCTATTTGACACATCGCTTCATTTCGGTTAGTAGTGCTACATGTTGTAACATATACCTCATCTCCACAACTTAAATTCACTCTAAGCTCATTATATGTAAAGTCATCAACTAAACTACTGACATATTTATAGCTGTTAACTGTTTCAACATATATAGAACTTCCTGGATAACCATCTGCTGGAGGATTAGGATTATAATATCCATCTGGATCTCGCTCTATTCTCCACTCAACATCTCGTAATTGTTTTCTAAGTTGATTTAATTGATAATTTAATTGATTTTTTAAATCTTGAATTTCTTTATAATATTTAGCTTTTTCTCGTTCTAGTAATCGATATCCTTCATCACGATCTCTACGGTTAGGAAGATTTGCTATTTCTTTTTCTATTTCTGCAAAACTTTTTTCAAGCTCTCTTTCTAAAGCAGGGATATTTGATAGTTCTTTTTCTCTTAAAGCAATTTCTTCTTTTATTCTTTGTTCTTGCTCGGTAAGAGTATATTGATCATCTCCAATTACTGGTACTTCTTTAACATTAAAAGCCCCTTCAAAGAAATCTACTACAAAACCTTGTAATAACTCTTCTACAGTTCCAGCTAACCAATTCACAAACTCATCTTGTACATTCCCCCATATTTCTCTAAGAGATTTACCAAGATTATCTATTGCATTCCTAAAGCCATCACCTATGGCTTTTCCTATGTTTTTAAAAATATTAACTTGAACGGCCCTTACATCATCTTTTCCTGGAACTAACATTCCTGGAGTATGATTCTCTTCATCAATCGATGGTAAAAATTGATAAGGGTTTTCTTCTTTACCATCTTGATTTAATCTAATAGTAAAATCATCCGAGTAATTTGAAAGATTTCTATCTTTAAATTCCTTTCCAGGTAAATTTATTAAAAATACCGACATTATAATTAAAATAAATACTCCTAAACTTACCTTAATTATTTTCTTTGGTTTATTTTTCATATTAAAAAATCTCTCCTATCTTCTATAATTAATTCTACAATACTTTTCTTTTTATTGCAATAACAAATCTAATTTTTTAAAAATTAAAAAGAAATGAAAAATCCATTTCTTTAGTCACAATTTATTTCATCCTTATATTCTTTAATATAAACTTCTGTATTCGGTCTTTTTTTAATTCTCGAAAATCTTTTATCGGTTACATATTTAAGTTCATATTCAGCTGAATATAAATCACTATCCTTCAATTTTAATACATCTATTTGCTTACAAAGATCAGCATTTTCAAAAATAAATTTTGTATCACCTTCTGTCGAAAGTATTACAGCATTATCTATTAAGTTCTTCTGACCTTTAAAGATAATTTTATCACCTTTAACTTTAAAACTCTTAACAACAATATCGCTCTCATCATCTAAAATATATATTTCTTTTAATTTATTACCTTTATAATCAAAGATCATTACTTTAACATTTTTAACTTTAGGTTCATATACCGCAAGTACTATAGTACTTTCAGTAAAATAAATATGATTTTCAATATGATAAACTAAATCATCTTCATTAATTAAAACCGCATCATTTACTTGAAGTGAAGCCCCAACTAGACTTTTACTTTTATTATCTACTTTTAATTTATCATATATAATATTATAAGTTTTATTATTAATATATTTAGTATCATAACAAGTTTGCTGATAACTCTTACTTTGACATTCAGAAAAATCAACAAGTTCAGCAACTATATCTTTCGGCTCTTTAGGTTCATTTGGTCCAAGAAAATATAGGGTTAAACCAATTAAAAAAACATTTAAAAGAAATATTATTATAATTAAGATTGCTTTTTTATCACTTTTGACAACCACTTTTTCACGTCCTTGTTATAATTATAACACTTTTTATCTAAATAGATAAATAGAAATTTAAAAAAACAAGATCTTTACACTTGTTTATTTAACATGACCATTAAATTCTCTTTTAGGGTATTCTTTATAAATTTTATCTAAATAAAATTTAATTTGTTTATATAAATCTTCATCTTCTTCGAATAGTTCATCTATTACATTTTTAAGAAAATTATCCGCATTTTCCCCATCCTCAAGAAGACCAATATAGTTAGAAACTTCATAATTTAGAAATCTTTCAATGAAGCCATCATCCACTTCAAATTCTTCTTCTAAAAATTCAATGAATTTCTTAGTTGAATCTAAACTATAAATATAAGTATTATCTATCAGCATATCAATTTCTTCTTTAGTAAAGATTCGATATTCATAATCGGTATTTAAGTTTTCAAAAATATCTTTTTCACTGATTTTTGTTGTACAATATAAAGTTCCTTCTTCATCAGCAGTAACAACATAATAGTTTTCTATTAAAGAATATGTCAACATTATTTGTTCAAATTTTTTATAATTAATTTTTTTATAGTTTGTAATATACATTTCATGTAGTATAGAAGTTGGTACCAATTGATAAACTGACATCATTCCAGCTACAAAATCATTAACATGATTAAAGGTTTCATTTGGTTTACTAGTTTTTCTAAGTTTAGTAAATACTTTTAAAACTTCATCTGGACAATGGATAACAATTTTCTCATCTGTGTTAGATATATAAGCCAGATGAAACTCATGAAAAAACATTGCCGCCTTAATCGGAAAACCATCGCTTTCTAAATAGCCATTATTTTCAATTAAAATATCCATTCCTTTAATTATCATATCATCTAAATAAGGATATAAATTAGTAATATTTCTTTCTATATTATTTAAAAAATAATCAACATCATAATTTTTATTTTTATCTTTTTTTCCTGAAAAATAATGTAAATTATTAACTATATCTAATTTCATTCCTGCATATTTTAAATACTATTTGTCCTGCTTTGATAAATAGTATTTATAATTATTTTCCTTTTTTATAACTACACTTTCATCTTGCACAAGATATCCTAATAACATTTCATTCATTTGATTAATCATAACAATCACTCCTATAAAGACAATAACACTTTCATTTTAAAATTAATAGTTAAAACTTAATCTTTTCTTCAATATATGAAATAACCTGTTCAAGACTTAAGGTAATTTGCTCCATGGTGTCTCTATCTCTAATCGTAACAGTATTATTATTTATTGTCTCATCATCAATAGTTATACAAAATGGAGTTCCAGCTGCATCGCATCTACGGTATCTTTTACCAATTGAGCCGGTTTCATCGAATGAACACATAAAGTGTTTATTTAGCATATTAAATATTTCATTTGCTTTATCACTATGATATTTTTTAACAAGTGGAAGTACTCCTACTTTATATGGTGCTAAGAAAGGATGAATTTTAAGTACTTCTCTAGTATCATTTTCAAGCTCTTCCTTAGTATAAGCATTATGAATAAGAGCAAGAATACTTCGATCTACTCCATAGGTACTTTCAACTATATAGGGAATATATTTTTCATTTGTTTCAGGGTCTAAATACATAAATGACTCACCACTATACTCCTCGTGTCTTTTAAGATCATAATCAGTTCGGTTATGAGTTCCATTTATTTCATCATATCCCCAAGGAAACTCATAAAATATATCACAAGCAGCTTTGGCATAATGAGCAAGTTTATCATGATCATGGAATTTAAGTTTATTTTCAGGAAGACCTAAATCAAGATAAAACTTTTTAGCAAATTCTTTATAGTAATTATATAAATCTTCATCTTCTCCTTGTTTGCAAAAGGTTTGATATTCCATTTGTTCAAATTCAATTGTTCTAAAAATAAAGTTTCCAGGAGTTATTTCATTTCTAAAAGCTTTACCTATTTGAGCAACTCCAAAAGGTAGTTTAGCTCTCATAGTTCTCAGTACATTTAAATAATTAACATACTGTCCTTGAGCGTTTTCAGGTCTTAGATAAATAATACTTTTATTTTCATCAGTTACTCCTCTATAGGTTTCAAACATTAAATTAAATTCTCTAATATCAGTAAAGTTATGCTTCTTACATTTAGGACAAGGTACTTTATTGCTAGAAATAAATTCTTTCATTTCTTCCTTATTTAATTTATCAGCAATTACTTCACTACTATAGTCTTCTATTAATTTATCAACACGATGTCTTGCTTTACATTCTCTGCAATCAATTAAAGGATCAGAAAATGAATCCACATGACCAGATGCCTCCCATACTTTAGGATGCATTAAAATAGATGAATCAAGTTCATAACTATTTTTCTTTTCTTGAACAAATCTCTTTCTCCAAGCATCTTTTAAATTATTTTTAAGTCTAGAACCTAGTGGTCCATAATCCCAAGTATTAGCAAGTCCACCATATACCTCACTTCCTTGATAAATAAATCCATACTGCTTACAGTATGATACTAACTCTTCCATTGTAATTTTTTCCATTTATATTTCCTCTTTCTTTTAATTAAAAAGACCCCTAATATAGGGGCGGCTAACATCCGCGGTTCCACCCTATTTAAGTGTCTTCATTATTTATATAGCTCTTTCTTTGCCAGAGAAGTCATCGCTTTTCTTATGTATTTATTATATCAAATTATATTCTAATGTAAAGAAAATTATAATTAAGTTTTCAGATAAGATAAATTAGTGGTTATTTCAATTTTGGAAACAACCACTTTTTATTTTACTTTTTTGGTTACAAAAAAATTACTTTTCCTCAGTTTTAATTTTGTCACAGAAGGGTAATAATAATACCCTTTCTGTGCTTTTTTCAAAACTAAATTCTTTTAGGGTCTACATCTATTTCTAGAGATACATCTTTATTTAAGCTATATATATTATCTATATATTTTAAAGGCTCTTTTATATTATTAAAATCTTTATATTTTAAAATAATTTGAAATCTATAAACATTATTTATTTTAAACATACTTGCAGTAGTAGGTCCAAGTACTATAGTATCTTTTATATTTTTATTTAAATAATTAGAAACTTTATTAACTTCAGTTGATGCTTTTTCATAATCTCTACTTGTTACAAGTATACTTGTTAAATAAAAGTATGGAGGATATTTTAATATTCTTCTAATATGCATTTCATAATTAAATAGTTTTTGATAATTATTTTCTTTAACAAAGTTAATAGTGTCATTATCTGGATTAAAGGTTTGAATTACTACCTCTCCTGGTATATCACTTCTTCCTGATCTTCCTGATACTTGAGCAAGTAAACTAAAGGTGTTTTCACCACTTCTAAAATCAGGTATATTTAGCGATTCATCAGCATTTATAACTCCGACTAAAGTTACTTTAGGAAAGTCTAAGCCTTTAGATATCATTTGAGTTCCGATAATAATGTCAACCTCTTCATTTTCAACTTTAGTAATAATCTTTTCATATGAATCTTTTCTAGTTGTAGTATCTGTATCCATTCTTATTACTCTAGCATCTTTATAAGTCTCTTTTATATGCTCTTCAAGCTTTTCAGTGCCAAGACCATAAAATGATAGAGCATCTTCTCTGCATTCTGGACATACCTCTGGTTTAAGTAGAGTATATCCACAGTAGTGACATCTTAAGTTATTACTTGTTTTATGATATATCATACTTATTTCACAGTTTTTACATTTAAAAGTAAAACCACAAGACCTACAGTTTATTATACGGTCAAATCCTCTTTTATTTAAAAATAACATTATTTGCTCTTTTTTATTTAATTTTTCAATTATTAATTTGTTTAAAGCATCACTTATAATCATATTGCTTTTTTTAGCTTCAGCTTTCATATCAATAATATGAATTTTAGGAAGAGGTGCATTTGTCGCTCTTTTGGTCATTACTAGTAATTTATAAACACCTTTGAGCCCTCTAGCAAATGCTTCAAGTGTTGGGGTTGCACTTCCAAGAAGTAGTGGACAGTTATGATACTCACTTCTTTTAATTGCTATATCGATTGCATTATATCTAGGATTATTATCTTGTTTATAACTAGTACTGTGTTCTTCATCAATAATGATTATGCCAATGTTTTTCATCGGAGTAAATATTGCACTTCTTGTTCCGACAACTATTTTTACATCACCACTATAGATCTTTTTATATTCATCATGCCTCTCTCCTTTAGAAAGACCACTGTGAAATACGGCAACATTATTTCCAAATCGTTTATAAAACCTATTTACTATCTGAGTTGTTAAACTAATCTCAGGTACCAGAATAATCGCTGTTTTATTTGTTTTTATTACTTTTTCAATTAAGTGCATGTATACTTCAGTCTTGCCTGATCCAGTTACTCCATATAATAAATGAGTTTTACTTTTATTAAATTCGAATTTTTTTATTACTTCTTCTTGCTCTTTAGTTAAGGTTACTTTTTCTTCAAATTCTTTTTCTTTATTTATTCTATATTTAGATATTTTTTCTTCATAGATTAAATTTAAATCAAGAAGTTCTTTTACTAAAGATGAGTTATATTCTTTTTTATTTACTTTTTCATTATTAATTAATTTATTTAAAAGTTCAATCTTTTTAAAAGCTCTTTTATGTTCATTTATATACATTTTAACTTTTTCTTTATCTTTAATTTTTAAAAAAGTATCATATATATTATAATTACTCGAAATGGTTTTTATTTTTAAACTACTAGGAAACATAGTATTATATGCTGTTATTAAAGTACAAAGAGTTTTTTCTTTAATATATTTTCCGAGCTTTAGTAATTCTTCATTTAAGATAAATTCTTCATTACTAATTGAAATAATTTCTTTTAATTCTTCTATTTCAGTACTGTCTTTTATATTAATTAAAAAACCATTTATATTTAAAGTGCCAAAAGGAACAATTACTTTCATACCTATTTGAATTTTATCTTTTAAATGATTAGGTATTATATAAGTAAATGTTTTATCTAATGTTTTAACTCCATATTCAACTAATACTTCTCCGTACATATTTGCCTCCGTAATAAAAATTATATCACAAGTAAGGTAAAAGTTTCCATTGATTTTTTCGAACAATTGTTTTAATATAAGTTTAGGTGGTTAAATTGAAAACTTTTATTGCGATTGATTTAAAAAGTTTCTTTGCATTTTGTGAGTGTTTAGATAAGAATTATGATCCTTTTACTACTCCACTTATAGTTTGTCATCCGACTCATAGAGGAGCAATGACACTAGCAGTCTCTCCATATGTAAAATCACTTGGTGTAAAAAGTAGAACTAGAGTATATGATCTGCCTAAGAATGTTAAATTTATAAAGGTACCGCCAAGGATGGGATTATATGCTAAGAAAAGCAGTGAAGTATTTAATGTTTATAAAGAGTATTTTTCAGAAAATGATATTCATAAATATTCAATTGATGAAGTATTTATAGATGTTACTAGTTATTTAAAATTATACAAAAAAACTCCAAGAGAACTTGCCTTATTTCTTTTAAGTGAAGTAACTAGAAAAACAGGTCTTATGGCAGCTGCTGGAATAGGTCCAAATATTTTTATGGCAAAGGTTGCGATGGACTTAGAAGCTAAAAAAAATAAGGACAGTGTTGCCGAGTGGTTTTATACAGACATCAAAGATAAACTATGGGGAGTTACTCCTCTTTCTAAAATATGGGGAATAGGACCTAGAATGGAAGCTAATTTAAATAATTTAGGCATATTTACCGTTAAAGATTTAGCTCACTTTAACAAAAATATCTTAAAAGATAAATATGGAGTTTTAGGCTTAGAACTTTGGAATCATTCTAATGGTATTGATAATTCTACTATTAAAGATTATAACAAAGAGCCAAAGAATGCTTCAATTAGTCATAGTCAAGTTTTATATAAAGATTATAACGGAAGTAATATATCAATTATAATCAGAGAGACTATTGATCTTTTAGCAAAGAGACTGAGAGATTCTAAAAAAAGAGCTGGAATTATTACTTTTAAAGTAAAATACTCAAAAAGTGTCTCTGGTGGTTTTAAAAAATCTCTAAGGCTTGATAACCCAGTTAAAGATGAAAATGAAATGTTTAATTTATGCATGAATATCTTTGATCAATTTTATGATAATAAACCAATTAGACAAATAAGTATTCAGTTAAGTAATCTATGTGCTGATATTGGTGAGCAGCTAAGTTTATTTGATACCTTTGAAGAGATAACTACCATTAATCAAAAAAATGAAGCAATCGATTTTATTAAAGAAAAATATGGAACAAATAGTTTACTTAGAGCATCTAGCTTACTTGATGACTCTACTATAATAGAAAGAAATAAAAAAAATGGAATTTAACCATTTTTATGTATATTTATAAATATAAAGGATATAATATTAGTGAGATAGCAAAGATATGCTATCTCAAATGGGCACATAAGGAAATTATGTGTCCTTTTTTACATTTATATTTATGCTTCCGATACCTGATTTAACATCAAGTCTATTTTCACCAGTACCCAATATAGTATTATTAGGCTGGTTTTCTCCATTAATTTTAATTGCTCCGATTCCTTTTTCTGTTTCTATTCTATAATCAGAAAGGTTTCCTAGTAAATTAAGATTAACTTCTCCTACTCCACTTTCAATTTCACTTAATCCAGATATAAATGAACTTATAGTGGTTTTACCAACTCCAGATTCTAAATCAAGATCATTAAGATATGAGTTTTCAATTACTATTTCACCAACTCCACCATCTATATTAATTTCTTTAAAAGAAGATGAATCAATTATTAAGCGACCTGCTCCTTGATTAAAATCAAATCTTTCAGCAGAAATATTCATTATATCAACAGTACCTGCTCCACTATTAATATTAAGATTTTTAAGTTTATTAGAATATGGAATATAAACAGTTATTTCTGGAACTATTTTTTTATTTAAAAACCAGTTACTTTTTTCTTTTATTTTTAATGTTCCATTGTTTAAATTAGAAGAAAAGTGATTTAAATCAACCTTAGCATTAACTTCAAATTCACTACCTTCTTTAATAGTAAGCACTGCTGCTGATACATCTATATCAAGTCTATCAACATCATAATATTTTTCATTAAATGTTGTTTCTTCATAATTAACATTAAAAGATAATCCGTTTTTATTTATACCTATTTTACTAATAATAGAAAGGGCAAACATTATCCCAGTAAATATATTAATAATAATAAATATTGATAAAAATATTGCTAAGAACTTTACTCCCTTTTGAAATCCATTCACTTTATTTCAAATCCTCCAAACATACAGAAAGATTCAACATAAACAGTTGTTTTATTATCATCTTTGTTAGTAATATTATTTTTAGAACCTCCAAATATAGGAGTTGATTTAATTTTAACATTTACATTTTTGGGAAGTATTACTTTACTTGATCCAAAGATTGCACTTGATTTAATAACTGTTTCTTTATCAAGTTTAGCTTTAGTTAAATCAAGAACCGCACTTCCAAAAACAACATCTATATGTGCTCCTTTAAACTTTTCATTGTCTTTAACAACATTTTGCCCAGCAAAGGTAGCAAAAATCTTGTCTATTCCATCTTCTGTTTTGTTAAGACTTTCAATTTTGTCAGTTATTGTCCCTTTAATAGTACTGTTAAATAAAATACCAAAACCAATAACAATAAATATAAATGGAACAAATAAGACTGAAATAACTTCAAAGTCAACTATTCCTCTAATTGCAAATAATAAGACGAAACCTATAATTAGTCCAACTAAATTACCAATTATTTCTCCATTTCCTTCAAATAAACCAATAAATGATGGAACTATTATAAATAAAGTCCACCACCCCTTAAAAAAGATATCAATATCTGTGATACCAAGAGAATTAAATCCAATTATAGTTCCTACTATAATAAACGCAATTCCCCATAAAGCTCTCCCTGTTTGTTTCACTTTAAAACCTTCTTTCTTATAATTATATTCTTAATCATGATTAAGTATAAATTACATATATATCATAACAACAACAAGATTAAATGTCTATATGTTTTCAAAGGTATTGATTTTAATACTAGGTTATGGTACTATAATTATGTTCTTACGGGGAATTGGCTCAGTTGGCTAGAGCACCTGCCTTGCAAGCAGGGGGTCATCGGTTCAAGTCCGATATTCTCCACCAATAGACAATCAAAGCCTTATTTACTAGGCTTTTTTCATTGATAAATTATAATTTATTGATATATTTAAACAAACGAAAAGACACCTAACAACAATTAAGTATATCTCTTTTTTGTTTGGTTAGCATCACCAAACGAGTTCTAGAACGAGCGGTTTATTGTCTTTCTAAAAATATTGTATTTTAGGTATCCGTCTTTTTTTTGCTCAATTGCCAAAGTTATTTTTTAGACCCAACGCAAGCAAGAATATATAAATTAAGTTCTGATCCTAATTTACTAACTGATAATAAAGATGATAAAATAAAAATTTGTTACGGCGAGATTACTCTTTTTGAAAAATTCAAAGATATAAAATCAATTGAATCTAAAGTGCTTTTACCATCTACATCTTTGGATGAAGACCAAACCACGATTGAAAGTACAAAAAAATTATGTGAATCTAACCAAGATGTTTTTGATGAGTTCTATAAAGAAAATAGTGATTCGTACGAAGAATTATCTGAAAAACTTATGTTGCTTGAAAAACCTAAATCTTTAATAAAAAGACGAAGAAGGTAGCATTAATATATATTTTAATTAAATTTAAATTTTAATGCATATTTATAAATATAATGGATATAATACTAATGGAAAGGTGATAGAATTACCTTTCCTCATAGAGCACATACTAATGTGCTCTATTATAATGACTTTTTATTATTTATTTGTTATTATTTTAAGTAAGGAGTCTTATATGTTTAAAGAAAGAAGTAAATTATTATTTTTAAGTGTTATATTTAATTGTCTTTTTAGTATTTGGGTATTATTTTATTTTAGTTATATTGATAGATTAAATTATAGTGAAAGTTTATTTAATGATGCTGCAGGCATTGCTTTAGTAATTCAGAATATGTTTACTAGTACTTGGTGGGCTTTAATTATTCTTACCTTTGCACTGATTACTATCTTTAGTTTAGTTTGTTTTGTTTATAAAGATTTAAAGTTTCAGTTTATGTCTATTTGTTTATGGTTTGTCCTTCTTATAATTGCTCTTAACTTTAAAGATTCTTTTTTGAATAATTTAAGCACCTTATCTATTATAATTCCATTTATTACTTTAAATATATTTAGTTATAGGAATCAAAAAAAGATTACTTATATATAATCTTCTATGTTTTTAAAAATATTAGGTTCTAATATTTTTTTTATTTTCTGATAATTATTATATAAATTTAAAGTATCTTCATAATTATCTAATCTTTTAGTAACTTCTATTAAAGATTTACTAACAGCATTTTTTGATACTTTATTATTATCCGCTATTTCTTGAATAGATAAGTTATTAAAATAATAGTTTTCAAAGTATTTTCTTTGTGTGTCTGTTAAAAGATTTTTATAATAATCATAAAGGTTTGTATAATAAATAATATCTTCCATTACATCATATCCTTAAATAATCCATAGATATATTCTTCAATATCAAATGGTTTAAGATCAAGCACGCCTTCTCCAAGACCAACAAATTTTACAGGTAGGTTTACTTCTTCTTTAATAGCTAGAACTATTCCACCCTTAGCAGTTCCATCAAGCTTAGTTAAAACAATACCAGTAATATTAGTTATTTCTTTAAAACTTTCGGCTTGACTAATACCATTTTGACCAGTAGTAGCATCAATGATTAATAATGTTTCATGAGGTGCATCTTCAATATGTTTTCCGATAACTTTATTAATCTTTTCAAGTTCTTTCATTAAATTTACTTTATTTTGAAGTCTACCTGCAGTATCTACTAAAACTATATCAATATCTTTATCGATTGCCTCTTTAATACCATCATAAATTACACTAGCTGGATCGGCATTTTCTCTTCCGACAAATAGAGAACCTGTTTTATCAGCCCATTCTTTTAACTGAGGTACTGCTCCTGCTCTAAAGGTATCTCCAGCTACTAAAAGAACACTTTTACCTTCATTTTTATATTTATGAGCCAGTTTACCAATAGTAGTAGTCTTACCTACTCCATTTACTCCCACTGTTAGGATAATAGTTGGACCAGACTCTGCCATATTTATTTTATCGGTTAAAGATTCTCCTTCAACATAAATCATAAAAAGTTCATCAACAATAACTTCACTTAAAAAAGATGTACTTTCAATATTTTCTTCTTTTACTCTTTTCTTTAATCTTTCTAGAAATTTATCGACAGTTTTAATTCCGATATCCGCTTTTATTAATATCATTTCAAGTTCTTCAAAGTACTCATCAGTTACTTTTTTAAATTTTAAACCTAGTATATTAAGCTCACTTATAAAGCCTTTTCTAGTTTTTTCAAGACCTTTATCATAGCTTTCTTTTTCTTTTGGTTTAAATACTTTCTTAAATTTTTTAAATAAACTCATATTAGCTCCTTTATTTGCATTTTACATTTGAATTAAGTTTGGTTATTACTTTATGACCATCGATTTTTATATTTAAAGTACCAGATTCATTACAGTTATTTGAATCATCTCTAAAATAATCGTGCTGTTTTAAAAATCCAATCGAAACATTAACTCCAGCTTCAAGTTTTGCTTTGGCTTCCGCGCAGTTATTTACGGTAATATTTAATTTGGAAAATAATGCTTTAATATCAGCATTACTTTGGCACATATATACTTCTTGACCAAACATATTTCCTGCTTCTTTTAAATTATTTTCATTTAAAGTACTTATTTTATCTTTGGTTTTAAATAAAAAGTCATTAAATCCAGGGGTTACTATAACTATTATAATTGATAATATTACCAGTACGATTAGTAGTTCAGTTAAAGTTATTCCTTTTTTATTCATTTCTTTCTCCTTTACTAAAGTGGCAACCACAGTAATCTTGGCGATATAGATTATATATAGAAGATAGCTCAATACTCTTTTTATAGCCATCTTCTTTTTTAAAATCTGATACTAAATATTTTATATTTTCTTTTTTTTCAATATTTAATCCGATTAAATTAATTGTTTTACTATTTTTATAAGGACTTACTGTAAGAGTAGTTGTAAAGTAATCAAAGTTTTTTTCTTTAGCAACTTTACCTGTTTTTGAAAGTCTTAGCCCGTAACATAGAGTACATCTTTTTCCGCCCTCTTTTTCTTTTTCAAATCCTTTTATTTTTTCTCTAAATTCTTCATTTAAATAATCAGTGTCTAAATACTTTATATTTAGTTTATCAAGTAATTTAATTTGCTCATTTTTTCTTTTTATATATTCTTCTTTTGGTTCTATATTAGGATTATAAAAAAGTACGGTGATTTCAAAATCATTTTTTAATCTTTCAATTACACTACTTGAGCAAGGTGCGCAACAACTATGCATAAGTAGTCTATCACCTTTTTTGTTTTTTATAATCTCTTTCATTTCTTCATTGTAATTCATAATCTTTTAAAATGGTATAAAAACAAAGTTTTCATAATTACCACTATCTAAATTCAGTATCCCCTTTCGATCATCTAAACTTGCATATATTTCTCTATATTTAGACAAATTATCACATTTACTAGAGTTAGTTACTACAGTATTACCATCATTCATATAAAGAGTAAAGACATCATCTTCAATAGTTTTTCCTTCATCATTTTTTCTTGGAGTATATTCTATCTCTCCAATTAAACTTATTATACCAGAGTCTAGTTTTCCCATTTTAGATGCAAACTCTAGTAAAATATCTTCTGGTACCATATTTATTAGTGTGGGTATTCCGATAATATAATCATCGATCATTTCTCCGCTGCTTAAGACCACTTTATTAGTATGGTTGTTAAGAAGGATTGCTTTTGATTCTTTAACCTCTATATTAATTTGATATTTTAAGTTTTTAGAAACTATTGCCTCTTCAATAAAAGGAATTTCTTTAATTCTTTTTTCCATTTCTTTTCTTGTTATGCTAAACATAGAAGGATAATCTTTAATTTTAGCTTTTTCAATTATTTCAAAATCTTTAACTACAACATTTCCATTTATAATAATATTTTTAATTGGTTTATTATATAAATGCATACCAAAACAGTAAATTAAATATATAAATAGGATAAATATAAACAATTTTTTAAAATTAAGTTTTCTTTTAACCTTTTTCATCAATATTAATCCTTTACTAATTTTTTTATCTCTTCATATATAATCGTACTACTGTTATTTACAAGTAAATCTTTTAAAGAATTTTGCATTTCTTTATATTTCTTTTCATCATTTAATATTTTATTAATTGAATCTTTTAAAATATCAGTATTAAGATCTTTTTCTTCAATCATAATAGCTCCACCGGCGTCTGATACACTAAGAGCATTAAAGTACTGGTGATTATTAGCAACATAGGGACTCGGTATTAAAATACTTGGTTTTTCAAGAGCAGAAAGTTCACTGATGGTACCTGCTCCTGCTCTTGATATAACTAAATCTACATCTTTCATTAAACCTGCTAAATTAGGTACATATGGTACTACTTTAACATTTTCACTAAATTTGTTTTTAGAAAATTCTTCATATGTAGCATTACCAGTTATATATAAAACATCATAAGTTTCTTTACTAATGTTTTCTAAAAAGTCTTTCATCTTTTTATTAATCGCGCTTGATCCTAAGCTTCCCTGGACAATAACAATACTTTTTTTATTACGATCAAGTCCATATTTAGTCTTAGGTGTAGCTTTTATATCAAGAGCATTCTCAGATGAGGGATTACCCGTAAAAATAACTTTATCTTTATCAAAGTATTTTAAACTATCTTTAAAAGACACTCCAATTAATGATGCAATTTTACCAAGATTTTTATTAGTTTTACCAGGGATACTATTTTGCTCATGAATAAAGGTTTTTATCTTTAATTTACTGGCTGCCTTTATTACTGGATAGGTTACATAACCACCTACTCCAATAACAATATCTGGTTTAAATTCTTTCATTATTTCAAGACATCTTTTTTTGGCTTTAAAGATTAATTTTATGTTTTTAAAATTTCTTTTTATTTCAGTTTTACTAAAACCATATATCTCTAAAGCTTCATAATTATATCCTTCTTTAGGCACGATATCTTTTTCCATTCGATTATGAGTACCAATATAAAGAATTTCACAGTTTTTTTCTTTTTCTTTAATTTTATTTAAAATCGCTAGAGCTGGATAAATATGTCCACCAGTTCCACCAGCAGTTATTATTACTTTCATTTTTTAATCTCCTTTGTTAATTTTATGTTTATTTAAAAATAATCTTCATCCTCGCATGCTATTTATACTGATGAAGAATATCAATAAACTCATCAAAGTTTTGGTTTACACTAGAAATAGCATAATCATACATTTCTTTATCAACAAGATTATTTTCAACCATGCATTTGTAAAACTTTTTTACTGTCGTTAAGAGAGATTTTAGTAATGTCTCTGATGAATATGCTATCTTAATAGGAAACCAGTAAGAAAAAAAATCATAAAAATGATACGGTCCTTCTTCCATTTTGTAAGTATCATAATGATTTAAATAATCATTAATAAATAAATCTATATTATCTAAATGTTTATTAATTGTTCTCTCTGATAGTTTTTCTTCTTTTAAAGACTTTTCAAATAACTTTATAAAATTTTCATTTCTTTTAATATTTTTATCCGTTTTTAAATCATAATCAATCATATATCTATTCTCTCGTTTACAAAGTCAATTATTAATTTTGAGAATTCAAGTGCTTTTTTTGTTTCAACATCAGTAATATCATAGAAATTCTTAGGATATCTTATTTGGGTAGCAAAAGGATTTAAAAATACACCCACATCAATTAATTCACCAAAAGAAGAATCGTAAGTTTCACACAACTTTATAAGTTCTAATAAATCATGCGTTTTTTTAACTTTGTTATTTTTATATGCAAGGTAGCCTTTCAGGTATTTTTCAGCTGCTTGATGAGAATGATTAAATTGTTATATGTTGCTTTGGCCATCTTTCTTCAAAAATTCTTCTAGCTACTTCATAATCAATATCTCCATATTCTTTCCATTCTCTAAACAAATCACTATTAGCCATATATCTTGACACCATCCTTTAATATTTTATATTCAAGTGTAGCTTGGTTAGATGCTCTATAATCAAATGACTCTTTTGTATCTATTAAAATATCAAAAGGTCTAGATGAAACTTTATATAGTACTCTTGTTATTGAAACTAGTGTTTCATGGGTTGTATTATCTATTTTATCTAAAACAAAATAAAAATCATAATCACTATCCTCATTTGGAGTCCCATAAGCAAATGACCCAAACAGAAATGCTTCTTTAAGGGGAACTATTTTTTTTACTTCATTTACAATTAATTTTAAATTATCATCTATACTCAATTCAAACACCTCTTTCTTAATTATATTGTATCAAATTGCTTAGTTGATGTCTATAATGAAAAAAAGCATTAACTACATGCTTTTTGCTTATAAGATACCTCTTCTTTAGTATTTAAATCAGAACTTTTAACTTTATAATATGATTCTCTGTTATTCTCACAATTATAAAAATATAGTGACTGATCTTTTATTTCATAATTATTAAGAGCATCAAGGCTTTCAAGTCTTTTACCATTTTCATCAATAATATGAATTTGATAATTATTATTGTTTTCAGTTACTAATAAATAATTATTAAATAAATCTATTTTCTCTAAATTATAAAAGTCTCCTACTTTTGTATTATCAAGTTTAAAATATGATTCATTATTATCTAAATCAGCATAAATATGAAAGTCATAATCTTTATTATTTAACTTTACTTTACCTATGGTTTTATCACAAATACCAGTTTCTTTTTTACATAAATCATTAAGTGTTTTTGATCCACTTTCTAAAAAGTAATTAACTTTTTCATCTAACTTTTCGATTTTCAATATTTGAAGAAAAGTTTTATTAGTATTATGCTTTTTATTATAATAATCAGCATAATATCTTCCTCCAATATAACCGATTAATATTACTAATAAAGTAACTAAAACAGCCAGTAATTGTCCATGATATTTTTTCATGATTTTTCCTTATAATCACTTATTAAATTTTTTAAACTGTTCGGACTTAAAAATAAAAGTACACTATTATCATGCTTTAGTAAAGGACTTGCATCATCTATCTTAATTGAAGATGCATTATTTATTTTAGAAATTAATTCTTTTGAATTTACATTAGGAAAATCTTCACTTTTTTCTCTAGCTGGATGAATATCTAAAATATAAACATAATCACTTTTATTTAAAACTGAAATAAACTCTTCTTTAAACTTTTCTGTTCTTGAAAAAGTATGGGGTTGAAATATACTTACTAAAGTTTTATTTTGATATTTTTGTCTTACTGCATCAATAGTATAATTAATCTCAGTAGGATGATGAGCATAATCATCAATAATTATATTATCATTAAATAACTTTACATCAAATCTTCTTTTAGCACCTTCAAATGATGAATGATATTTTTTAATTAACTTTTTATCTAAGTTCTCTAAATAACAAACAGTAATAATAGCTAGGCTATTTAAAACCATATGCTCACCACTAAATGATGTAAAGAAAGTATCATAAAACTCACCTTTAATATAAACATCAAAGGTTGTTCCTTTTTCTTCATATTTAATGTTTTTAGCAACTACATCATTATTATCTTTAAGACCATAATAAATAGCTTTATCATCAAGATTTAACCTTCTTGTATATGGATCATCTCCATACATTATTACTTTTTCTTTAGTATTATTATAAAAACTTTGATAAGCATCAATTACATCATCAATATCTTTAAAATAATCAACATGATCTAAATCAATATTAGTAATAATTGCATATTTTTGATCATACTCAAGAAAATGTCTTTTATACTCACAAGCCTCAAGGACAAAATATTTATTATCTTTACTTGCGTGCCCAGATCCATCACCAATTAAATAATTAGTCCCGGTAATGTTATTTAGTACATGAGCAAGCATTGATGAAGTTGTGGTTTTACCATGACAACCCGATACACTTATTGTTTCAAAAGTTCTGGTTAGTTTAGCAACCATTTCTTGATAGGTATAAATTTTTAAATTTAATTCTTTAGCTTTAGCAACTTCTACATTGGAATCATCAAAAGAATTTCCTCTTACTATTATTAAATCTTCAGTAATGTTTTCTTCACTAAAAATAGAAACTTCAATTTCTTTACTTAGACCATCTAAAGTAAAAAAGTCAGTGCTTACGTCACTTCCTTTTACTTTATGTCCAAGTTTATACATTATTTGAGCAAGACTACTCATCCCTGCTCCAGCAATGCCAATAAAATGGTACATAATATTCTCCTTTATAAATTTTTATATCTTTTTTCGACTACGTTCCAGTTAATTGAATCAAACATTTTTTCAGCATATGCTTTTTTATCAGTAATAAAATCCAGATAATAAGCATGCTCCCAAATATCAATAACAAGTAGTGGCACAAAGTCCCAGATTGTTTGATCTTGATGTTTTTCAGCCTGAAGAATAATTAGTTTATCAATTGATTTAGAAAACCCTAGTATTCCCCATCCACTTCCTTCAATATTAGTTATGTTACTAATAAATTGATTTTTAAATGAATCAAAAGATTCAAAATCTTTTTCAATTTTTTCAAGAACTTCACCCTTAGCCTCTACCTTATTTGGAGTAATATTTTCAAAAAACAATTCATGAAGTACTGCTCCTGCTCCTTGAAAAGCTAAATTTTTTTCAAGGCATTTAATATTCGTAAAGTTATTTGTCTCCCTTGCAAATTTTAAATCCTCTAGTACTTTATTATAGTTATTTACATATCCCTTATAAAGTACCTCGTAGTGATTTCTTAAGTTTTCTTCACTTAAAAAATCAAAATCATTGTAGTTATAATCTAGTGGTATCATTTCCATATAAATTTCTCCCTTCAAATTATTTATATGTTTATTATACCAAATGTATCATTTAAAATCGAATGTTTTTGTTAATATGTTTTTTTAATTTAAAAAACTGATTTTAATCAGTTTTATCTAGATCTTGTTACTGGTTTATCATCAAGCATTCTTTCATAAGCCTTTGTTTCTAAATGATCGGATAATTCAGAGCTTAATTTATTTAAATCAAGTTCTTTAACATATAGAGCATAATTTACATTTGTTTTAGCTTCTAAGGCAGCCTCTTTAGTTATTCTACCTTTATCGTCTCTTTTTATTACTTCGTATTCTTCTCCTGTTTCAACATTTACTGCTACATTACCATCATCAATTAAAAGACAAAAGCATTTTTTAATGTTTTCATGATCAATAACTAATTTCATATAAGCATTATCTTTCAGTATTTGAGAAAACTGTCCTACTTCAATTAAAGCAATTCTTAAATCCATTTTTTTAATCCTTTCTTTTTATATTAAAGTTTTCACTTGTTGCAATTATTCTTATAGCGTCTTCTGCTAAGTTAAGAAGACCATTTGCGATAAAGAAATATCCTAGTATTAATACTTGAACCGTATTATCGAAAAATAAATTAATTCCGGTTAGTACTCCAATTATTAAAAATAATATTAAGGAAGTCATATTTATATAAAACATTTTATTATTTCGGTCATGATAATAATCTACTTTTATTAATTTTATTATTGACATAAAACCTACCCAAGTTACTAAGGTAATACTTATTAAGAGTTGCCCATTATAATCTTTAAAAAATAAAGAACTAAGTACTCCAAATAAGGATATGATACCTGTAAATAAATCTTCTTTATCTTTTTTATCTGATGAAAAACTATATTCTATTATTTTCATTAATCCATAAATTAAAAATACCAAATATAATAATGTTATTGCTTTTAAATTACCGATATGAGAATAAATTAGTAAAAATATCCCGATAAATATTAAAACAATTGATATAACAATATTAGTTATTTCTTCTCTTTTAGCCATAATAACTCCTAAAACAATAATAATCTATGCTTTATAAAATGTCAACCTTCTTCATAGATAATTATCTCTTTATTATCTTCATTATAATAATATTTTATTAAGTCTATTTCTTCTTCATCTTCTTCACTAGGCGTATCAATTAATATATATAAAATATCTTCTTCAATATAGGTATATACTCCATTTATAAGAGATAATCCCCATGGATCTATTTCATAAAAGGTTGGTATTTTATTACTTATAACTTTTTCATCTTGATCAAGAATATATAATTCTTTATTTAATATAACTATTGTATATTTTTCATAAATAAATATTGAATCAAATGAATCAAATAATAATCTTTTATTAACATTATCTACTAAATACCATTTATCTAATTCTTTTACAGCTATTCTTTCATATGGACTTAATTTAATATCTTCATATTGAAAATCAATTAAACCAGCTCCACTGTCTAAAGCTACTACTCCCCATGCTTTACTATTTTTAGCAGCTATTTGATTATTTTCATAAGAATAATTAATAAACTCATCATTATGGACTTTACCTAACTTTTCATAATTTAAATTTACTAAAACTGTACCATTTAAATCAATTATTCCATCTTTATCACTATGATTAGTTACTTTAAATAATTTTATTTTTTCTTCTTCATCTAAAATATACTTAATATCTTTATAATTTGAGCTTATCTTTTTATCTTTAATAAGATCATATAAATAAACATTATCTTCATCTTTTAGAAGTACTTTTCCTTCTTTTTTATATTCTAAATCATTGTCTAAATAAAAACTACATTTTCCATCACACTTATAAGACTGCTCAACACCATCTTCACTTAATAAATATAAAGTGTTTTCTTTGATATCATAACTATAATTTTTATTGGGATCATAAGTTATTTCAGTTGGTGATGGAGCAAAGAATAATTTATATATTATAAAAACTAATATAACTAGTATAAGGAAAATAAATAATATTATTATTGTTTTTTTATTAAAAAACCGATGTTCTTCACTAGATTTTTCTTCCATTAATAGCACCTGCCTACATATATAGTATATCAAAAATAAAAAAAGTACTACTTAAAAAGATAGTACTTTACACATATTTTATTAAGTTCTTCTATTTTTACTAATTAATTTTTCATAATCACTTAATTGTTTGATTCTTTCAATAATCCTTCTTGCTTTAATTTGTTCTCCAGGTGTTTTATTTACACAGAAATGACTTTCAAGTTCTTTTAAATCTAAATTTGAGGTAAAGAATGTTGGTAGTTTATTATCCATTCGATATTGAAGAATAGTTCCCAGGATTTCATCTCTTCCCCATGGAGTTACTGATTCAGCTCCAATATCATCAAGAAGAAGTAAATCACTTGTTTTAATTGAGTTCATTTTAGAGCCAAAATCATTTGTTTCAAAGGAATCTTTTAAACTTCTAAGTAGTTCTGGATAATACATTATAACTACATCATAATTAAGTGATGATAGTTCATTTAATAAAGCACTTATTAAATAGGTCTTTCCACTTCCAAAAGAACCATGTAAATAAAGTCCTTTTATATTTTGATTCTTTTGATATTCTTTATAGAAGGTTGTCAACCATTTTATAATTGGAAGTCTTTTAGAATCATCTTTATGAATATCACTCATTTTAGCTCTTCTTATTTCGAGAGGCATATTAAATATATCTGATTTGATATTTTCAGTTTCTTTTAAATCAGCTTTTTTATACTTACATGGAGTATAATTAAAAATTATTATATCATTTTCTAAAGTAGGATAATTTACATATCCCGTTACTTTATTTTTACATTCATGAAGACTTTTACATTTAGAGCAGTTAGATAATTCTTCAAGAGTTATCTCTAACTTAGAAGTATACTTCATAGCAATTTCTTCTTTTACTTTTAAAGTATTTATCAGTCTTTTAAATTCAGGATCTTTAAGCGCGGACACATATGCTCTTTTTAACTGATCATTTATATCTTTTCTATTATATTTTTTAGTAATATTTTCCATATACACCTACCTAAAATCACTTAATAATTGTTCAAGTTCAGCTTTTTCTTCTTCAGACATACTACTTGCTTCATTATTTTTATCAAACCACACAGGAAGTGGTTCATCATTTTTTATATTCTTTTTTATTTTACTTGATTTCTTATGTTCTTTTTCAGCAATTGCCATAGCTTCACCTGCAGTTTTAATACCTGCTCTTACCCACTGACCAGCAATAGCCTCAACAAAGCCTTTAGTTAACTTATTGTTATTTATTCTAAGGACATAATCGACTAGTACATTGATTACTGCTGGAGTCATATTTAGCTCAATAGCTAAGTATTCTAGTAGTTTTAAATCTCTTCCTGTTGGATTTACATTTTTATATTTACTTCTTAAAAAGTCATAGGGAGTAGTATTTTCAAAAATATAAATCATTTTACCTTTATTAGATAAATCTCCATCTGGACTTTTTAAATGGTCTGGCTGACTACGATAAATAAGAGTTGGAAGACTTCCACTATTATTGTATTCATAGTACTTTCTCGTTTCTTTTAATAATAAATCTTTACTTATCAGACCGTTTTCATTAATAGTAAGTCTGATTAGTTCACTCATTTTTAATGTATCTAAATTATAAATAAAGGCTAGATTGTTAATAAGTTCTTTGTTTTTAACATTAAGTGCTCTTTTACTTAATACCTTATTAGGAATACTTTCAAGTAATAAATCAAAATCTATTAAAGATGATATTTTTATTTTATTTTGATTTACCTTTTGAACATCTTCATTATTAAAATAAATTCCTGATGCACTTTTAAAAGTATCATCCATTCCATTAGTTATTTCTTCATAACCATTATAGTTAAAGATAGGTTTTTTATAAAAGTTTACTAAATCTTTATATTCACTAGAACCAATATTATTATATAAAACAATATTTAAAACTGGATGATTAAAAAATTCATAAGCAGAAAGTGGTGAATATAATTCATAGACATATGTTTTAAGATTTTCTTCATCTTTATAAAAAGTTCTTAAAAGACCGACTGCTTCAAGGGCTTTTCTTGCTTCTTTTATATCTTCTAAAGGGCTTTTTAAAACAGTCATTAAATGATGATGATTATAATCTTTACTCATTAATTCTCTTTTATCTAAATCACTCCATAGAGTTAAATATAAACTAACAGGAGTTACTCCTATTATTGGTTCATATAAACTAATTAAGTTTTTTTTATCGATTTCGGTGAGAATAGTTTTATTAATAACAATATATATATCTGCTGGAAGCAAAGTTATTTTTTTCATTATCCACCTCAATCTTTATATAAATAGTTTATCAAAACATAACCTATTAAGCAAATGGAAAAAGTAATAAATAAAAAGTTTAGAATTAACTAAACTTCTTGAATTACTGCTATTATCATTGGTTTACATTCTGTTTCATGATAAAAGTATTTTCCTAATTTTTCTCTTATTTCTACTTTAATATTATTAAAGTCAATATAATTTTTAGTAACATTATTATTAATAACTTCTACTGAGATTCTTTTTATTTCATCAATCATCTCTTTAGAGTCTTTAACATAAATAAAGCCTCTAGTAGTTACTTCAGGACCTACTAATAATTCTTTAGTCTTTTTACATAAAGTAGCACTTACCAGTACAATACCATTTTCAGATAATACTTCACGGTCTTTAATAACTAAATCACCAACATCTTCAGCACTTGTTCCATCGATTAATATATCATCTATGAATATTTTCTCTGATTCAGGCTTTAGTTTTTTATCAACAATATTAATTACTTCACCATTAAGTTTTAAAATAATATCTTCTTTTTTATAACCTAAATTATCAGCAAGATTAGCATTACCAACCATATATCGATAATCCGCTTTTACTGGAATAATATATTTTGGTTTTAATAAACTCATCATAATCATTAAATCTTCACTTGATGCATGAAGAGATATTCCTTTATCTTTAGGGATTTCAATTGTTTTAACCCCTAGCATAGCAAGTTCATTTTGAATTCTTACAAATAACTTTTCATATTCATCATATTTAGGTTCAGCAAAACAAATAGTATCTTCCTCAGTTAACTTAATATATTTATCGGTTCCTTTAATTATTTTTTCAATTACAAAATAAGGATTTTCACGATCATCACATATTAATAATATAGCATTTTTATCATTAACATTACTTAAATCTCCAATTACATGATCAGGTACATCTAAGTAACCATCTTTTCTTGCCATACTAATAACATTTTGAAGTTTTTTACCCATAATAATTACTTTTCTGTTTGTTGTCTTAGCAATGTTAAAAATTCCTTCAATCGTATATAAATGGGTATATAATACTGAAAATATTAATCTACCATCATTTTTATTAATAACTTTTTTAAAAAATGAAGACAAATGATGAGAAGGACTAGTATGTCCGATTCTCTCTGAAAAAGAAGATTCGATTAAAAGAGCTAAAACTCCTTGTTTACCAACATAGGCAATTCTACCTAAATCCATATGGTAGTGATCTTTCATTGAAGGGTCCACTATAAAATCACCCGTATAACAAATAGCCCCATCTGGAGTATTAATAACATACATCACACTCTCAGGAACTGAATGATTAACCTGGATTGGAAATACACTAACACTTCCAAAATTAATCTTTCGGTGAGGTTTTATCTCAACAATCTTAGATTCATCTACTCCATTTAATACCATTTGATTTTTAGTATACTTAGTAGCATATACCTTAATACTAGGAATAGTTTTGATTAAATCTCCTACTCCCCCACAACTTTCAGGATGAGCATGAGTTATAAAAACACCCTTTATTCTTTTTTGATTCTTTTCTAAATAATCATAATCAGGAATAATATAATCTACTCCAAACATAGAATCATTAGCATACTTTAAACCAGCATCCAAAACAAAAATATCATTATCTACTTCAACAATATAAGTATTCTTTCCATTTTCATTAAGTCCACCCATACCAAATATTTTAATTTTACTCATAAATTATCACTCTTTCTATAAAACAAATTTAATAAAATAAACGTTCTTCGGCTTTACATATTATATCAAAGAG
>DUUS01000018.1 GCA_012841465.1 Mollicutes bacterium | reverse complement strand
CTACTTCTTGAAAACATAATTATAAACATTACTTTAGGTATATTTATAACTTTAATAATGGTTATAACAGGTGATGCCTCTATAACTATTAGAGGAAGTATATTATTTGCTTTATCTATCAGCTTAGCTGGAATATTTGGTGGTTCTATAGCACATTTCTTTGCTCAAATAATGCCTTCATCAAGTAATACTACAATATCTTCTTTAGCTTTAATTGGGATTTTATTTATTCTTAGAGGTATTACAGATATTACCTATACATCTTTTTCTTATTTAAATCCCCTTGCTTGGACATACCTGACTTATCCTTTTACTAATAATAATTACCACCTTCTTTTTCTTTTGATTTTATTAATTATAATAATATCATTAATTTCATTAAATTTAGAAAAGAATAGAGATCTCGGTAGTAGTTATATAAAAGAAAAAGAAGGTAGAAAAGAAGCAAAAAAATCCCTTCTATCAATAAGAGGATTATTTATAAGATTAAATAAAAAAACAATTATTAGTTATCTACTAGGTTTCTTTATATTAGGAGCCTCTTATGGTGCAGTCTATGGAGATATGCATACATTTTTAGAAAGTAATGAATTAATTAAAACTATGTTTACATATAGCGGAGTATCAATAGAAGAATCATTTACAGCAGTTATTATGATGATAATGGTAATGATAATAACAGTACTACCTATTGTTATTATTAATAAACTTTATACAGAAGAAAAAAATCTAAACCAATTGTTAAGTACTAAAATAACTAGAAAAGAATTATTCTTCTCTAATATTAATATTGCAATTATTACTTCTTTCATAGGAATTATATTAACTGCTATAGGTCTGGGAGGTACTGCGCTTTATGTAATGGAAAACTCAACCATGACGTTTAGTGACTTCCTAGCAGCTGGTATTAACTATTTCCCAGCTATACTATTCTTTATAGGTCTAACATCAATAACTATTGGTTACTTTCCTAAATTTAGAAAAACAATATATATTTACTTAGGATACTCATTTATAATAAACTACTTTAATAATATTTTAAACATACCAAACTATATATTAAAAACTACAATACATAGTTATATTCCTGCATATCCAATTCACTTCTTTAACTTAGGAACATTCTTCACCATTACTTTAATAAGTATAATACTTATTGTAATTGGATACCAAGGATACAAAAAAAGAGATATACACAATTAATCTCTTTTAAAATGTTTTTTTATAATTAATTTCTAATTGTATTGATAGTTCTTCTAAGGTAGTGTTATAAATATCTGTTAGTTTATTTGCAATATGAATTAAATTCTTTGGCTCATTTTGTTTTCCTCTTATTGGCTCAGGTGTTATATAGGGACTATCTGTTTCTAAAAGAATGTTTTCTAAAGGGATTTTAGATAATGTTTCCGGAAGTTTTGAATTTTTAAATGTTACTATACCATTAATTCCTAGTTTATAGCCTAGTTTTATAAATTCTATAGCTGTTTCATAACTTCCTGAAAATGAATGAATAATTCCTTTTAGATTATATTCTT
>DUUS01000113.1 GCA_012841465.1 Mollicutes bacterium | reverse complement strand
TTTGTCCTTCAAGTAGCTGCTAAAAATATATTTAACTGTGAAGTGGAGTTTCCTCATTCACTAGATAAAGGACTTTATACAAAGTTAATTACTCCAAGGAAACTAACTTTTGATGATATCGAAGCTCTTAAAGATGAAATGAAAAGAATTATAGAATCAGATGCCAAAATATCTAAAAAAGTAGTTGCTAAAAATGATGCTTATAATTATTATTTAAAATTAAATTTAAAAGAAAAAGCAGGAAATATAAATAGTGTAATAACTGAGACAGTAGTTTTATATGAACTACTCGGAACTTATAATTATTTTATGACTAATATGCCAGAGAGTGTTGGTGTGTTAAAACATTTTAATTTAACTCATTTAGGAAATAATGATCTTATATTAACTTTTCCACTTGAAGAAAGTGGCGAGATACCTGCATATGTTCATCATGAAAAAATATTTAAAAGTATTACTGATTATGATGAGTGGATAGGGGACTTAGGTGTTCATTATGTTGATGATTTAAATAAAATTATTGCCAATAATGGAGTTAGAGACTTTATTAAGAAAAATGATATTATTATGGAAAATTCTATATTTAACTTAGCAGAAGATGTAATTGAATCAAATAAAAAAATAATTCTGATTGGAGGACCTTCATCATCTGGTAAAACAACAACAACAAGAAAACTAGCTTTATATCTTGAAACAATGGGAATGAATCCAATTTATATCGGACTTGATGATTACTTTAAAGATGAAGATGAAAAACCAATAGATGAAAATGGAGAACCTGATTATGAAGGGCTAGATGCAATAGATTTAGAATTATTTAATTCTAATTTAAATGATTTACTTGATGGTAAAGAGGTAAATCTTCCTTCGTATAATTTTACTTTAGGTTTAAAAGAATATAAAAATAGAATTATAAAATTAAAAGAAAAAGACATAATACTAATAGAAGGGCTTCACTGTTTAAATGAAGAATTAACTAAACATATTCCCAGAGATGAAAAGTTTAAAATCTACTTAAGTCCATTTACACCTCTAAGTATAGATAGGCATAATCATGTATCTACAATAGACGTCAGACTGCTTAGAAGATTTATTAGAGACTCATGGGCAAGGAACTATCCTCCAGAGAGTACTTTAAAAATGTGGGCAAAGGTAAGAGAAGGAGAGACAAAACATATCTTTCCTCATACTGGAGAAGCAGATGTAGTACTAAATACAGCATTTATATATGAAGTAGGAGTACTAAGGGTATATGGAGAACCGCTTTTATATAGTATTCCAGTAGAGTCTGAGTACTATAATGAAGCAAGAAGATTACTAGACTTCTTACAAAAGTTTTTCCCTATTCCAAGTGAATATGTAGATAAAGATAGTGTATTAAGAGAATTTATAGGTGGCTCTTATTTTGCAGAAAGGAATTAAAATGAAAAAAGTAGCAATTAATGGTTTTGGAAGAATAGGAAGATTAGCACTAAGACAATTACTAGGATCAACTGAATATAAAGTTGTCGCTATTAACTCAAGAGGAACTCCAGAAGATGCAGCATATTTATTTAAATATGATACAGTGCACAGAACATATGATGAGGCTCAAGTAGATCATAATGAAGAAGGAATTATAATTGATGGAGAGTTTATCTATTCATTTAATTTTGATTCACCAAGTGAGTGTCCATGGAGAGAGCTTGATATTGATGTAGTACTGGAATGCAGTGGTATATTTACAACAAGAGAAAAAGCCGAAATGCATATCAAGGCAGGAGCAAAAAAAGTAATTATCTCAGCTCCATCTAAATCAGAAGATGTTAAAACAATTGTATATGGAGTAAATGAAAATATATTAAACGGAGATGAAACAGTAATAAGTG
>DUUS01000112.1 GCA_012841465.1 Mollicutes bacterium | reverse complement strand
TGGATCGCCCAGATATATTAATACTTTCAGACCTATTTTAACGCCCTTAATTCCATAAAAACCCATATTTAAAAGTTTGTTTTATTTTCTTTACTATGATAAAATTAAATAGATTTAAAGAGGTATTAAAATGAGAAAAACAGTTTGTTTAATCGGACGACCTAATACAGGAAAATCAACTCTATTTAATCGACTTATTAAAGAGAGAAGAGCTATAGTAGATGATATTCCAGGAGTAACGAGAGATCGGATTTATGGTATTGTTTTTTATAATGGAAAAAGTTTTCATTTAATTGATACAGGTGGAATTGATCTGTCAAAAGAAACATTTAACGATAATATCAAAATGCAGGCAGAGCTTGCTATAGAAGAGTCAGATGTCATCGTTTTTGTACTTGATGGAAAAGAAGAGTTAACCAGCAATGATTATCTAGTCTCTGATATACTAAAAAAAAGTGGCAAAAAAGTAATTGTAGCAGTTAATAAACTAGATATAGAAAAACATGATCAAAACTTATATAATTTTTATGAACTTGGTTTTGATAATTATATACCGGTATCTAGTCAGCATAATAGGGGAATTGATAATCTTTTAGAAGAAATAACTAAAGATTTTGATGAATATGTTGAAGATATAAATGATGATATTCTAAGATTTAGTATTATTGGAAGACCTAATACAGGAAAAAGTTCACTTATTAATGCTCTTTTAAATGAAGAAAGAGTTCTTGTCTCATCTCAAGCTGGCACCACAAGAGATGCAGTTGATACAAAATTCACCTATCAAGATAACGAATATATCGCGATAGATACTGCCGGACTTAGAAAAAAAGGTCGCATTTATGAAAGAATCGAAAAATATAGTTTACTAAGAACCTTAAAAGCAATTGATAGATCAGATGTGTGTGTGCTTTTACTTGATGCAGAAAGTGGCATCGTTGAGCATGACAAACACATAGCATCATACGCACTTGATGCAGGAAAAGGTATAGTAATAGCAGTTAATAAATGGGATTTAGTTAAAAATAAAGAATCTGAAATGAAAGAAATGACTTTAAAGATTAGAGAGAACTTTAAATTCATTCCCTATGCTAGTATTGTGTTTTTATCCGCACTTACTAAAAAAAGAGTTCATACTTTAATGCCAGAGATTATTAAGTCTTATGAAAATGCTAAAAAAGAAGTTAAAACATCAGTAATCAATGATTTAATTAGAGAAGCAGTTATTATAACTCCTCCTCCTAGTTATAAAAAACAAAGACTAAAGATTTATTTTGTTAGTCAAGTAAGTACTAAACCACCCAAATTTGAATTTTCTGTCAATAATAAAAGATTAGTTCATTTTAGTTATGAAAGATATCTTGAAAATAAAATCAGAGAATCAATCGATTTTGATGGAACCCCAATTGTATTAAAATTTAAAAATAGAGGAAGTAAAGATGAGTAAAAGTAGTAAATATTTATTTGTAATATCATTTGTTTTAATATTTTTCCTAGGAATAATATTATTTGTAATTGAAAGCAGTAATCAAAAACAAGTAGTTAAAGAAAAAGATTTCTTTGAATTTCATGCTATTATAACTAGCAAAAATGAATCTTCATATGAAATAAGTAAATATAAAGATAATAAATTTATAAAAGACTATGAATATATTTATGTAAGTTTAGACCCTGGACTTAATGTTGGTGATATTCTTAAAATAAAAGCTGAAAATGAAATAATGGAATCATCTCCACCCCAAATAAAAGTAATTTCTTATGAAGTTGTATCTTCATTTATTACTATGGAAGGAAACCTTATTAATCCTCTTGGAACTCCTTCTTTTGAAAACAATGAAGAATTTATCAGTAATTTAGAAACCTTAATAGATTCAGTTACATTGAACTTAGAGACAACTACTTATGAAAAAATATCAGTAGATAATTTTGTTTATTTAATGGACTTTTTAATACTTGATAATCCTATTGGTGATATTACTTATTCATCACTTTCTAGTGATGAAAAACTTAAAACAATTAATTTAATGTTAACTTATGAAACCTTAATTAAAGAAGAGCTTCCTAAAACATATCAAGGATCTTTAAATAATATAATTGCTTTATATTTAGATGAGTTAGTATTTATATGTAATAATGGACCTTGCAAAAATGAAACTAAAGAATTTTTAGATTATAAAAAAGAAGTTAATTTAGAGTGGGATTATTTAACTGAAATTACTAACCTTAGTAAAGTAAAATTATCAGACTGGTATTTAATTTATAATGGAAAATAAAATTATTTTAAACAATAAAGAATATATTTATGTAATTAATTATAAAAAAATAAAAAACATTTACTTTAGAGTAAAAGAAGACTTAAAAATATATGTAAGTGCGAGTTATAAAGTAAAGGAATCATACATTAGAAAGCTACTTAAAGAAAATGAAAAATCTATAATAAATATGATTGAAAAAACTAAAGAAGAAAAAGAATTATATTATTTAGGTGAAAAGTTAAATCTTATAATTAAAGATATAAAACCTTATATCGAAAATAATATAATTTATGCAAGAGACAAAGAAACCGCTTTAGAGTATATTTATTCTAAAGCAAAAGATCTTTTTCAAAAAAGATTAGATTCAATTATACCTCTCTTTGATGATCTTCCTGACTTTAGATTAAGGGTCAGAACCATGAAAACAAAGTGGGGCGTATGTAATAAAAATAGCATGACAATAACTCTTAATACTAAATTAATAGGTAAAAGCCTTCATTTAATTGATTATGTAATTATTCATGAACTGTGTCACTTTAAACATATGAATCATTCAAAAGAATACTGGGATTATGTTGAAAAGTATTATCCCTATTATAAAAGAGCAAGAAAGGAACTTAGATACTAATGATAACTTCTTTAAATAATGAAAAAGTAAAAAGATATGCTAAATTAAAAGATAAAAAATATCAAAAACAAGAAAAATTATTTATAGTTGAAGGAAAACACTTAGTAAATGAAGCGATTAAAAGAAACTATATTAAAGAAATATTTTTACTTAAAGACGAAGAAAATATTTATGGAGATGTAACCTTAGTAACAAATGAAGTAATGAAAAAACTAAGTAGTTTAAAAAATCCTCCAAAAGTACTTGCTGTATGTCATTTTTTAAAAGAAGAAAAGATAAAAGGAAATGTAGTAGTTTTATCAAATATAAAAGATCCTGGAAATGCTGGAACGATAATAAGATCAGGTGCTGCTTTTAATTATGATACTATAATATTCAGCAGTGAAAGTGTATCTATTTATAATCCTAAAGTAATTAGAGCAACCGAAGGAATGCTATTTAATATAAATATAATTACTGGCAGTGTTGAAGAAATAATAAAAAAACTTAAAAAAGATAATTATATTATATATGGAACGGATGTTAAAGATGGAAAAGAACCTCAAGCAACCAATAAAAAACACGCCCTTGTTATCGGGAGTGAATCTTCTGGTTTAAAAGAAAATATAAAAAAACTTTGTGATCAAAATCTATACATTAAAATGAATCCTAAATGTGAAAGCTTAAATGCTGGAGTTTCAGCAAGTATATTAATGTACAGTTTAAATAAATAATAATTTAACACACTAATGTGTGTTTTTTTAATCGAAATCAATATATTTAGCAGATTCTTTTAAAAACAGCGGTAATAATTCTTTTATTAACTCAGGGTTATCAAACTCAGTTAATTTATTATTAGTTTCTAGTTTTAATATTTTAACATCATCATTATTTTCTGCTTCTATTAAATAAAGATAAGTATTGTTTTGATAATTTACTTTACTTACAACTACATATGACTTATCATCATCAAGGGTTAATGTATCTTTTATTTCTATGTTCATTTAGAAAGTCCTCCTTCTTTTTTATTTGCCTCTTCATAGTAATCATGTTTTTCTTTGTCTAAAACAATTTTAGCTTTCTCAGCAAGCATGTTTCCTAGTTTTATAGCTTGGTCATGTAAAGCAATAGAAGATCCAGTAAATAATGCACCATTTAAAAGCATTGTTGTAATATTTTCAGTAAAAGCTCCATAAGCAACATTGCCTAAGCTAAGGACAGAAGCAATACCTGCAACTCCTACTAAAATGGTTCTTTTAATTTCTTCTTTTTTAAGACTTTTTTCATGTTTTTCAATATTTTTGATTGAATATTCCCTTTTAGGAATACTTTTAGATTGAAGAATCTTATTTAATTCTTCTTTGAAATTTTCAACATTTGCTTTTCTAGCAACAGTGTAGGCGAGTCTTTTAGCATGTTCTATAGTTAGTGTAGCAGCATTTACACTAAATATAGTAAAGATTACTCGATATAAACTTTCATCAGTAAGTAATCTAGCAGATGTTGTTAAAGCTACCAAACCTACTAAACAAAGACTATAAAATCCTGTATTTAAAGCATCACCTATTTTATCTTTAGAAAGCCTGTTATTTTCCTCATCATATTTAATTATTTCTTTAATTGTATATTCTTTCATTAGTTCTCCTTTCATTTTAATTTTAACATTTTAAAAAAATAATACAATAAAATATGTAAAGAGAAACTAAATAGACATTATCTATATTTTTATATATAATTAATTTGGTGATGCATATGAATAAAATAGACTTTCTAAAAGAAAACTTAATTAGTAATAAAGGTCTTTATGATAATGTAAATATATTTGAAAATACACTTGAATCTTTTTCTAAAGCAATAGATAATAATTTAATTATTTATTTAAAGGTAAGACTTACTAAAGATAAAGTTCCGGTTATTTACAGTGACAGTAATCTAGCGAGACTTATGAATTTAAAAGATAGAGTAGATTCTACTAAATATGAAGAATTAATTTATTTAAATAAATATCATATACCAACACTTAAAGAAGTATTAAAACTAATAGATGGAAAAACCCCTATTATAATAAATCCTACCTCTAGTAGTGATAAATATTATCTTCAAAAAGAAGTAGTTAAATTACTTGATAATTATAAGGGAAAGTTTGCTATATTAAGTAGTAATCCTTTAATAATAAGATGGTTTAATAAAAATAAACCAGAATATTTAACTGGTGAAATAATAACTAAAAAAAGAAAAGTAAAATCACTACCTAGATACCTTGCTAACTTTACAATTAAAGTTGATTTTAAAAGTGTTGATATAGAATATTATAATTTAATAAAATTAAAAAAACTAAAAGAAAACTCTTTAGTAATCGGATACTTAATTGATTCTAAAGAAAAATACAATATATATAAAAATGCTCTAGATAATATCTTTATTAGTGAATTATTTAAAAATGATTAATATACTTAACTAAGGTGATAATGTGAAAATTGTTGTTTTAGCAGGAGGACTAAGTACTGAAAGAGATGTATCTTTAGCATCAAGTAAAGCTGTAGAACAAGCTTTAAGAAACAAAGGATATAAGGCAAGAGTACTTGATATTTATTTAGGTACTGATAATTATGATAACTTCTTTGATGAAACAGAAAAAGAAGAAAATATAATTAATAAAAAGATACCTGATTTATCAAAACTTAAAAAAATTAAAAATACTGATGGCTACTTTGGTAAAAATGTTTTAAAAATATGTAAAGAAGCTGATCTTGTATTTAATATGATTCATGGCGAAGTAGGAGAAAATGGAAAACTTCAAGCAGCTTTTGATTTACTTAATATCAAATATACCGGAACAAAATACTTAGGAGCTGCAATATCAATGAATAAAGATATCGCTAAGCTTCTCGTTAAAAAACATAATATTCTAACTCCAGCATCACAGATAATAACTCATAAAAAAGATAAACCCTTTATCTTTTATCCAGTAGTGGTAAAACCAAATGATGGTGGATCAAGTATTGGCGTAAGTATAGTAACTAACGATAAAGAATATAAAAAGGCGGTAAAAGAAGCTTTAAAATATAATGATGAAGTCCTAGTTGAAGAGTATATTAAAGGAAGAGAATTCTCAGTCGGAATTTTAAAAGATAAGGCTCTTCCAGTAATTGAAATTATTCCAAAAGTTGGATTTTTTGATTATGAAAATAAATATCAAAAAGATAAAACCGAAGAAATATGTCCAGCTAACTTAAATGAAAAACAAACAAAAGAAGTTCAAGATATTGCACTATCTATTTTTAATATTTTAAAATTAAAAACCTACGCAAGGATAGATTTTATCTTAGATGAAAAAAACAAATTCTACTTTTTAGAAGCAAATACAACCCCAGGTATGTCTAAAGCAAGTTTGTTTCCTAAAGAAGCAAAAGCCTTAAATATATCATTTGAAGATCTTTGTGAAATAATTGCTCTTGATGCATTGTAAATTTCTCCTAATCTATGATAAACTCTTGTTATGGAAAAGGTTTTAGTTGGAAAAATTATTAATACATTCGGAATTAAAGGTGAGCTTAAGGTAGCACCAGATTTTCAGTTTCCTGAAAAAGTGTTTTTTTTAAATAATAAACTTATTTTAAATGATAAAGAAGTTACTATTACTAAGGTAAGATTTCATAAAGATAATTATTTACTAGAGCTAAATAATATTAATGATATAAATAAAGTACTTAAGTATAAAGGTCTTTCTTTATATGTCTTAAGATCTAATATAAAGCTTGATGAAAATCAGGTTTTATATAATGATTTAATTAATTTTGATGTTTATGATTTTGATAATTATGTTGGTAAAGTAACTCATGTTTATTTAAGTGATAATCCCTTAATTAAAGTTGATAATAAGTTCTATATACCTTTGAAAGGTGATTTTATAAATAATATTGATTATAAAAACAAAAGAATAAACTGTATAGACTTGAAAGGATTGATGCTATGAAAATAAGTGTATTATCTTTATTTCCAGGTATGTTTGATAATTTTTTAAATGAATCTATTATTAAAAGAGCAACTCTAAAAGGTAAAGTTCAAATCGAAATAATTAACTTTAGAGATTATTCTAAGCTTTCAAGTAATCAAGTAGATGATACTCCCTATGGGGGAGGATCAGGTATGGTACTTAGATGTGAGCCTATCTTTGATTGTCTTGAAGATATTAAAACTGATGATTCATATGTAGTTATCATGTGTCCTAGTGGTGAGCTTTATTCTCAAAAGAAAGCTGAATCTTATTCGAAGAAAAAACATTTAATAATTATTTGTGGTCACTATGAAGGTTTTGATGAGAGAATTAAAAGTCTTGCTGATGAAATAATAAGTATTGGTGATTATGTTCTAACAGGTGGAGAAGTGCCTGCTATGGTTGTTATTGATAGTGCAGTCCGCCTTATTGAAGGAGTTATTAATAAAGATAGTCTTGAAAGTGAATCATTTAATGATAATCTACTAGATTATCCTGTTTATACTAAACCAGCTAGTTATAAAGGTATGGAAGTACCTCCAGTACTCTTATCAGGTAATCATCAAGAAATAAAGAAATACCGAGATAAAGAAAGACTTAGAGTTACTAAAGAAAGAAGACCAGATTTATTAAAGTAGGGGGAAATATGTTTAAGTTAGTAAAAAAAGATAAAAAAAGAAAAGTGTTAAAAAGTACTTTAAGTATTAATGTAATTGAAAAAACATTTTTAAAAAAGAAATTAATAATTTGCAATCAAGATATAATTGATCAAATTTATTTAAATGAAATATTTTTATTAATGCGAGATTTATCTAAAAAGATATTAATTCATTTAGAAGAAGATGACGATCCAGAAGAAACCGCTCTTTTATATGATGAGCTAGCAAGACTGAGAAGTATTATTTTAAAACAGTACGAAGGAGTTTTATCTAAAAGAGCCATTGCAGAGTATATGAAAAATATTAGGTTTTTAGCTCTTAATCTTCAAAAAAAATTAAGAAATTTATCTTTAGAAAAATCTCCTATAAGGTCTAGATAAAATGAAAGTCAAATACGAAAACACTACTAATCATGATATTAATGTATATAAATATCACTGCAAAGAAAATAGTGGTGTTTTAGTTGTGTATGAATATTCTAAAGAAAGTGAAAATAAAAAAATTGTCCTTGGTAAATATATAGGAAACCCCATATATGATTTAAATGGAAAAATATATGTTGAGTGGCTTGTTTCAGTTTTTAATTTAATTAATGGAAATAATTTAAGTAGCGTTGGTAAACTATATTATATTGATAAGTTTTTAAATAATAGATTTACTTCTTTAATTAAATTTACTAAAGAAGGTTATGATTTACTAACTAATAAATATTTATATTTAAATAATGAAATTTATTTAAATGTTTTAATTGAAAAAGAAATTAATTTAAGAGAAGTTAATATAAATGAAGAAAGTTTTTTTGATTTTAATGATTTAAATGAAACTTATTTTTTTAGTGAAGAAGAACTTAATCAAATAGATGATAAAAGTTTCATTAGATATCTAAAAGATAATCTAGATAAAATAAACAATTATATAAAAAGCGATGAAGAGCTTTTATTAAAAATTAAAAACTCTGCTGATATAAATGAAAAAGTAAGAATTTTAAAGATAAGTTTATTTAATAAAGAAAATACAAAAGAAATAAGTTTATCTTTGTAAAGGAACATAGAATAAAAAGGACTAATATGAAGGTTAAAGCAAATAAGTTTTTAGATTTTATCTTTTATACTTTAGTTTATTCTATAGTATTTTATACTATAGTAATTTTCTATGAAAAGATAGTTTTTATAATTCATTTTAAAGAAACTTATTTAACCCTTGATCTTATTATATTTAGTATTATATTAATTATAATATATTTACTTATTAAGAATTTTATCGCAACATTAATTTTAATATTAATATTATTGTTATTTTTATATTTAAAATTTTATAATATATTTTGTTATGTTTTGTTAACTGGTGTAATATATTCTATTAATAAAGTTTATTATAAATAAAAGATCCTAGACATAATTTGAATCTTTTGTTAAGATACAATCGTCTGGAGGGGCATTTGTGGAAAATATTGAATATTGCTATTATTTGTACAAAGTAGAAAAGTATAACTCAAAAGAACTTGAGTCTATCTTTGAAGAAGGAATTATATCTTATAAGGGTTGTAGTATTGATTCTTTAATGGTAAGAGCAGATGAATTTTCTTTAGAAAAGTTAAAAGAAATAAATGGTTATGAAGCTATCTATGTAATTAAAATACCTAAATGTTTTATGGAGCCTTTAATTAAAAATAGTCAAATAGAAGAGAGACCTATACCGATATGGCTACCAATTACTAAAAAAGAGAATAATGATACTATTGTTGCTAGATTACCAAAAGAATATGTTTATGGGATCTATTTAAAAGAAAATGATGCCTTTTGTGAAAATTATAATCATTTTTACATCCATGATCCAGCTGGATATGAATTTGATGAAGCTCAGGTAAAGTACTTTTTTGAGCAAAAATGTTTATCTTGGCATAAATATGCTAAAGTAAGAAGTGGAAGAAGCACTGAATATTTATATAATTCAGATGTAAAAAATGAAGTTTGGAAAGAAGCCAAAGAAGAATATAACGAATTATTTAATAAAGAGATAAGTAAAAAAAATAATTTGTAAATTGGTTGAATACTTTAGTTTAGTATGCTATAATCAATTTGTTTTCAAGGAAAACTTTTATAATCCGCTTTTTAATAAATGATTATAAAATATATATTATAGAAAGGAAATGATACTTATGAATCCTTTAATAGCTAAAATTGATGAAAAGCAAATTAAAAAGGATATTCCTGATTTTAGAGTTGGAGATACTGTAAGAGTAGATGTCTGGATTAGGGAAGGAAAGAAAGAACGTATTCAAGCATTTGAAGGCTTAGTTACTTCAATAAAAGGTGGCTCTGTATCAAAGATGTTTACCGTTAGAAAGAAAAGTGGAAGTGTTGTTGTTAAAAGAACATTCCCAGTAAATAGCCCGCTGGTTGATAAAATAACCGTTATTAAAAAAGGTTATGTCCGTAGAGCTAAATTAAACTTCTTAGATAAAATGGCTGGAGAATACAAAGTTAAAGAAAGAGAGCGTTAAAAAACGCTTTTTTATATTTTAAAAATTTTACTTTTCTTTATTTCTTTAGTACAATATAAAGAGAATATGAGGGTATTATGAATATATTAGATATTATAACAAAGAAAAAGAATAATGAAGAGCTTACTTATGAAGAACTTTCTTTTGCCTTTAATGGATATAATAAAGGTGAGGTTAAAGATTATCAGATGAGCTCACTTTTGATGGCTATAACTATAAATGGAATGAGTTTAAAAGAGACTTTATCTCTTACAGATATATTTATTAAAAGTGGCGAGACTTATGAATTTAAAAAGAAAGTATCAGATAAACACTCAACAGGTGGAGTAGGTGATACTACTTCTTTAATCGTAGCTCCAATTGTAGCAAGCATGAATATTCCGATGGCTAAAATGAGTGGCAGAAGTCTTGGTCACACTGGCGGAACAGTAGATAAACTTGAAAGTATTCCTGGCTATAAAGTTGAGCTGACTAAAGAAGAATTTTATAATCAAATAAATAAATTGGGACTAGCAATATGTAGTCAAACTGATAATTTAGTACCTCTTGATAAAGTTATTTATGCTCTAAGAGATGTCAGTGGTACAACTGAATCAATTCCTTTAATAGCCTGCTCGATTATGAGTAAAAAGATTGCTAGTGGGGCTTATTATATTGTTATTGATATTAAAGTAGGAAGCGGAGCTTTAATTAAAACCAAAGCTGAGGCAGAAATATTCAGCGAGTGGGTAATTAAAATTGGCGATGCTTATAAAAGAAAAGTTAAAACAATAATATCACCAATGGATAATCCATTATCACTTTCAATTGGTAATTCACTTGAAGTACTAGAAGCAATTGAAGTGCTAAAAGGAAAAAATAATAAATTAAAAGAAACAAGTGTACTGCTTGCTGCTCATATAGTTTCAATGGCAAAAGGAATCTCTGTTGATGATGCTAAGATTTTATCAAACAACGCTCTTAAAAAAGGTAGTGCCTATAAAATGTTTGAAAAATGGATTGAAGCCCAAGGGGGAGACCTTAATAAAATTAAGGTAAGTAAAAATGTTTTCTTCTTAAAAAGTAATGTAACTGGAACAATTCAATCAATAAGTGCGATTAACTGTGGAAAACTAGCAACCAAACTTGGTGCTGGTAAACTTACCAAAGATTCCAAAATTGACCATGGAGTCGGAATAAAAATACTTCATTCCGTAGGCTCTAAAGTAAAAAAAGGAGAGCCACTTGCTGAAATCTATGTAAAAGACTTTGATATCAAACTTACTCCAGAAGACTTAGAGTTATTTGTTATAAAATAATTTTACTGTTATATTTTAGTCTTATAATCTATAAACACTTTAGTTATTTAAAGTGTTTTATAATGAAAATTTTAAAAATTGACTTTTCGCCTTTACAAACTAAACTTTAGATACTATAATAAAACTCATATTTGGAGGTGCGCATATGAGAGAAGATATCCCGGTGTTATTACTTAAGAAATTATCTTTATTGCCTCTTCAAGAAGTTAGACTTGAACTTAATAATGAACTTTCAAAAAAAATAATGGATCTAAGTAGTAGTTCTTATAATAAAAAAGTACTTGTTATTCTACCTAGAAATACTCTAGAGGTATCACCTTCTTTAAAAGATTTACCAGAGTTAGGTGTTCTTGCTTTAATAAAGTCATGCATTAAACTTCCTAGTGGTAATTATAGAGTAGTTATTAAGGGACTTAATCGAGTAAATATATTAAAGTATGCTAATTATAATAAAAACAAAAGTATTTTAATTGCTAATATTAAAAGATTATATATAAAAAAAGAAGAGAGTACTGAAGAAATTGCTTTAAAAAGAAAATTAATTAGTTTAACTAAAACTTATATAAAATTAAATTCTGAATCATCAAATAGTATTTTTCCTAAAATAAATGAAAATGAATCTCTTGATTATTTAACTGATATAATTGTTTCGTTTATAAATTTATCTTTAAATAAAAGAAAAAATTATATTAATGAATTTGATGAAATTAAAAGAGCAAGAAATTTAATTAATGATTTATCAATCGAACTTGAAGTAATTAAATTAAATAATAAACTAGATAATGATATTAGAAAAGAATTTGAAAAAGAACAAAAAGAATATTTACTTAAAGCTAAAATAAATAAATTAAATCAGGAACTAGGAATAAATAATTCCAAAGAAAAAGAAGTAATTAAATATAGAGAAAAAATAAAAAACTTAGATGCCCCTTCATCTATTAAAGAAAAACTTTATACTGAACTTGGTAAATATGAATATACATCTGATAATAGTCCGGAAGGCTCGGTTATCAGAAATTATCTAGATACCGTAATAAGTCTTCCTTTTAATAAAAAATCACCTGAAGACTTAAATATCAGAAGTATAAAAAGTAAATTAAATAAAACTCATCATGGCATGGATAAAGTTAAATCAAGAATTATTGAGTATGCCTCTTTAAAGAAATTAAATCCTGAGTTAAATAGTCCCGTTATTTGTTTAATTGGTCCTCCAGGTGTTGGTAAAACTACTATTGCCATGAGTATAAGTAAATCTTTAAAAAGAGAATTTATTAAAATAAATGTTGGTGGATTAAATGATTCAAGTGAGCTTACTGGCCACCGCCGAACTTATATTGGAGCATCGCCTGGTAAAATAGTAAATGGTATCAAGAAATGTAAATACAATAATCCGGTTATTCTAATTGATGAAGTTGATAAAATGGTTAAAGATTACAAGGGAGATCCCGCAAGTGTGCTTCTTGATATATTAGATGTTAATCAAAATAAAAACTTTGTTGATAATTATATCGAAGAGCCAATTGATCTATCACCAGTTTTCTTTATATTAACCGCTAATGATGAAGAAAATATTCCTCCTGCTTTAAAAGACCGCCTTGAGATTATTTATCTTGATAGTTATTCTATTTATGATAAAAAAGATATCGCAATTAATTATTTAATACCTAATATTTATGAAAAATATAATTCTAGAAAAGTTACGATTAAGGAAGAAATTGTACTTGATATAATCAGTGATTACACTTTAGAAAGTGGCGTTAGAGAACTTGAAAGAGTAATGGATAAACTAATTAGAAATATAATTATTAATAAAATTACTACATCTAAAATAACAAAAAAGTATGTAAAAGAAGTTCTGGGAAGAAAGATAAATGAAAAAACTACCTCTCTATTAAAAGAGGGAAGAAGTAATATTTTAGGGGTAAGTCCCTTAGGTGGTTTAATTGTAACCTTAGAATGTGCATTAGTGCCAGGTGAAGGTGAAACGATTATTACTGGTAATATTCTTGATCAAACTAAAGATGATATATTAGTTGTTATTAGTTATTTAAAAAGTAAAAAGCTTCTTAACTTAACTAATGAACATCTTCATATTAATTTTAACCAAGATATTAAACTTGATGGTAAAAGTGGTTCTCTTGGTATAGCAGCCTCTATTGTAAGTTTAATAAAAGAAAAGAAAATTAAAAATGATATTGCTTTTAGTGGTAAGCTTGATTTAAATGGGAATGTTTTAAAAGTTTCTTCGATTAAAGAAAAGATTATTACTGCTTATAATAATAATATAAAAACAATTTATTTACCTAAAGAAAATAAAGATGATTTAGAAGATGTTCCTTTATTTATAAGAGATGATTTAAAAATAATATTTATAAATAATTTTGATGAAGTAATAAACAAATTGTTTAAAACAAAAACAAGTAAAAAATAACACTTGTTTTTTTGTATTAAAAATCTTATAAACTCATATACTTTTTTAGAAAGGGTGATTACATGAAAGAAGTATTTACTATTGAAAAAGAATTTGTGTTTAATAATAACATCTATGAAATTACTAGTATATCAATCGAGCATAACTATGATGTAGCTGGTTCTATTTGCCAAGGGGAATTCATAATATCAGGAGATTATCGCCTTCATGAGGTAAGTATTAATAAAGAAGATTTTAACTTTAAGGTGCCATTTCAAAATGATATTAGAAGTAATGTTAATTTAGATAGTGTCGAAGTTACTATTAATGATTTTTCTTATGATTTAAAAGAAGATACTCTTAGTATTAATGTAGAATATTTAGTTGAAGGAGAGCAAAGTTTAATCGAATTTGCTGAGGAAACAGACTTAGATGAATTCCTTCAAAACAATGAGGCTGAAATAATTGACTTATCAAGTGAAGAAGTTGAAGATGAAAGAGAAGAGGAAAAGCCAGTGGTAATATTAAAACCGGAAGTAGAAGAGATTGAAGAAGAGAGAGAAGAAATAATAGAAGAGAGAGAAGAAATTAAAGAAGAAGAGGAAGAAGAAGTAATTGAAGAAGATAAAAGACATCATATTGATAAAAACACTATTGTAGATAGTATTAATTCAGAAGAAAGTTTTGTTACTTATAATGTTCATACTGTAACTGCATCAGATACAATAGATAATATTTGCGAAGCTTATAAAATTAATTTAAATGATTTAAAAAAGTTTAATGAGTTTGAAGAACTTACTTTAAATATGAAATTAATTATCCCTGATGAAGAAGATTAATAAAAAGTTAAAGCCAAATAAAATAACTATTAATGGTAAAAGTAAAATTCTTTGTACTGATAATGGTAAATGTGTAGTTAAAGAAAAAACTCAAGACATAAAAGAACTTCATACTTATTTAAATACAAGAGGCTTTAATAATTATCCCGAGATTATAGACCAGGAAGATTCTAAATATATATATGAATATATAGATCACGTAAGTATTCCAATTAATCAAAAATCAGCAGATATGGCTTTTTTACTAGGTTCACTACATGAAAAAACCTCTTATTATAAACCAATAACTGCTGATTATATTAAAGAAATACATGAAACTATTGAGGGAAACATAAATTATATTGAAAATTACTATACTAACCTTTTTGATGAAATATCTAAAGATGTTGTTATGAGTCCTTCTAATTATTTACTGATTAGAAATAGTAGTAAACTCATATCTAATTTTAAATATATAAAACATGAACTTGATAACTGGTTTAAACTAATGGTTGATAAAACCAAAGAAAGAGTAGCATACTGTCATAATAACTTAACTATTGATCATTATTTAAAAGGAAATAAAGATTATTTAATATCATGGGATAATTATACTATTGATTCACCTGTACTAGATTTAATTAATTTATATAAAAATGATTATAATAAATATGAATTTAGTAATTTCCTTGAAAATTATAACAATGCTTTTAAATTAAGTGATGAAGAAAGAAAATTATTTTTTATAGTAATATCTCTACCAAATCCCATTAAATTAAATCAAAATGAATTTGATAATACTAGAGAAACTAATGAACTACTCACCTATATATATAAAACTGAAAACCTAATAAGGCCATACTATTCGCCACAAAATATAAAATAATATAAATATCTCTATTAATAATATTAGTAAATTAAATCTAAAGGGAAGTAAAAAGGTAAGTAATGCTTGATAAAATATTAATCCACATAGAATAAATATAGCAAGAACACCAAAGAAACCTTTAAAAGGACCAGGTCTAGGACACATAAATATCACCTAGTATAATATATGTTTAAATTAAATTAAGGTAATAACAGAGGTTTAAATGAATTCTATTTAATATTTAAATTTTAAATTCTTTTAAAATCAATTATATTGACACGATATTTATAATATGATATTGTCGTGCTATAGAAACAACAAAAACGATTTTTAAGTTTGTTTCTTTATGGGTCGTTCTCACGACCGGCGGGGATAATACAAAGTTATCTTCGTTTTTTTAT